>NZ_JBHUDX010000090.1:0-98805 GCF_042678285.1 Streptomyces caeni | reverse complement strand
GAACTCCGGGCACACCGGGCGGACCCGGCGGCTGCGGCACACCCGGGCCCCCCGCCGCCGGACCCGCCGCGCCCTCGGGTCCGTCCGGGCCGAGCTGCGAGACGAGTTGCGTGGGTACATAGCCGCCCGCCGGAGCACCCGGCGCGGACGGCGGCGGCGCCGCACCCGGACGCGCCCCGGGCACACCGGGCACACCGGGCACACCGGGGGCACCGGGGGCACCCGGCGGATGCGGCACGCCACCGGCCTGCCCGCCCCGCGGAGGCGCTGCCTTGCTGGTCGCGGCGTCGGCGATGTCCCCGGCGTTCGGGGCGAGCCGCTGCCCGGGCACCGGAGAACCGGCCGGGGGCTGCGCCGGGCCGGGCGCGCCCGGAGCCTGCGGCGCACCCGGCACGGGTGTACCGGGACCGCCCACGGAACCCTGCGGATAGCCGTACGAGGGGGCGCCCGGATGCGCAGCACCCGGGACGCCCGGCGCCTGCGGCCCACCCGGGGCGGCGGCCACGCCCGGCACACCGCCCGGCGGCGTCCCCGGGGCACCCGGCGCACCCTGCCCGTCCGGCAGCGGAGCCACCGTGGTGCGCGGCAACTGGCTGCCGCCCTCCATCAGCGCGGTCTTCGCGTCCGGTGCCGAAGCGGGCGGCGGCGTGCCGTCGCCCGCCTCGGCACCGCTCAGCGGCGGCGCGAACACCGTCGCCGGCAGCGGCACCGAACGGTCCTCGCCCGCCTCGGCGTTGGTGTCGGTCCCCGCCCAGGGCGTCGCCCCCTCGGGCGCGCCCGGCAGCGCGTCCCGCGCCTCCTCGCCGCCCCCGGCGGCCGGCCACGGCGTACCCGCCGCCGATCCCGCGCCGCCCGCCGGACGCGAACCGGCACCGTCCGACGCCCCGGAGACCGCCCCCGAAGAGGCCCCGGAAGAGGCCCCGGCCTCCCGCCGGCGATCCGGAACGCCCATCCTGTCCGCCGCGTCCTGGAGCCACTCCGGCGGACTCAGCAGAAACGACGTCTGGTTCAGATCGACCCGGGCCGGAGCCGCCGGCGCGGGCTGCGCCGGCGCGTCCTTCACCCCGTACTCCTCCTCGTACCGGCGGATCACCTCGCCCACCGGCAGCCCGGGCCACAGCGTCGCCTCACCGCTGTCGCGGGCGATGACGAGCCGCTGCGCGCCCCCGTCGGACCTCGGACCCTCCGCCCGGTCCTCCGCCCACACCACGAACCCGAGCTCGAACTCCCGCACCCGCACCTCACGATGCTGGTACGACGGCACATCACCGTTGATCCACTCTTCCGCGCGCTCCTGCGCCTGCGCGAACGTCACCATCGCCCGACCTCACTCCCCCGCCGACGGCACGGGCACCGCACGCGCGAACCCGCCGTCCACCATCAGGTTCGCCACCGTCTCCAACTCCGGCGGATTGCCCGCGAGCCGGGACAGGAACCGGTCGAAGTCCTCACCGCACGGCAGGAGAAGCCGTGCCACACGGTCCGCCGGCGCCCATGACGCATCCACGTCCCGCACGTCGTCGTACGCGCAGAACCACACCGAACCGGTCCGCTCGCCCTTCACCTTCACGGCCAGCAGACCGCCCTGCACGAAACCGACCCCCAGGTAATCCTTCGTCAGGTGGTCACGCAGGCACTTGTTCACATACACGAGATCGTTGACCGCCGCCTCGTCGCGCACCGTGAAGAACGGCTGGTCGACCAGCAGCCCCAGCTCGGCGTCGAGCGCCGCGCCCACCGGCGCACAACCGCCTGCCGCCTTCAGGAACGAGCGGTAGGCACCCGGCAACCGGTACCCCAGCTCCTCCTCGACGCCCAGCACCTGCTGCTCGGTCACCGCCACCGACGAGCGCGGCAGCCCGAAATGGGCCGGCCGCGTCTCCTGCAACGGGCGCGTACCCCGCTTGTTCTGATCGACGTTCGCCGTCGCGATCCCGCCGTGATGCCGCAACAGCGCCTTCACCTCGACCGGAATCAGCTCCAGACGGCGCGTCCCCCGGACGTGGTGCCACGTCCAGCCGTGCGGGGTCGCCACCGGGGGGATCGTCTCCCACAGATCGTGCCCCGACGCCGCCAGCGCCGCGTTCGCCGACACGTAGTCCGTCAGCCGCAACTCGTCCACGCCGAAACCCTCCGGCGGCTCGGCGATCTCCGCCGCCGCACGGGCGTACGGCGAGAAGTCCGGGTAGCCGTACTGGTCCACCCTTACCCCTCTCGGGTGACGGGCGGCCCGGACCGGATCCGGAAAGTGCACGACCTGCCCCGCGTAGGCCGCGTTCGGCGGCGCGGCGTGTCCACCGGCCTGGCGGCCGGGAGGTGCCCCCAGCCCGAGCCGACCTGTCGTCATGGCGGTTGCCCCCTGCGGCGTTCTGTCTGGCCTGTACGGCGATGAATCGCGGATGCCGGACAGCCTATGCGGTACGACGACACCGGTCACCGGGCCTCCGGTCCCGTGGCCGTTCATCCGGCCGTCACCTCCGTGACCAGCCGTCACCCTGCCGTGACCGTCTGCCGACGCCCTGGCGTGTCACGACGCCCCAGCTTCCCCAGCAGCCACGGCATTTGGCACTCTGGGTGCCACCCGGGGGATGCAAGGGAGGGGAAGACGATCATGAACGCGACACAAACAGACACGTCCGGAGACCCGCGCGTCGGCTGGAGCACCGCCGAGGCGACCGCCGCCCCCACCCTGCGCCACCGCCGCGACGGCATACTCCCCACCGTCGCCGCCGCCCTCTCCGTCCGCGGCGCCACCCTCACCGGCACCGCCGCCCGCGGCGACCAGCCGCCCGCCCTGCACCCCCTCGTGCAGGACTTCCTCGACACCCTCACCAGCGGCCAACGCGACCGCTACACGGGACGCTGCGCCGAGGTGATCCTCATCTCCCGCCACATCGCGGCCGCCGACGCCGCCCGCAGCAAGCGCGCCGCCCGCAAGCCGATGACCAACGGCGAGGCCCGCAAGGCACTCAAGCAGGCCAAGCTCACCGCCCGCCGCATCCGCGAGGACGGCGACCCGCTGCACGGCAGCTTCGCCGCACCCTGCCGTGCCTGCACCGCACTCAGCGACC
This sequence comes from Streptomyces caeni, assembly GCF_042678285.1. Lineage (NCBI taxonomy): Bacteria > Bacillati > Actinomycetota > Actinomycetes > Kitasatosporales > Streptomycetaceae > Streptomyces > Streptomyces caeni. The sequence goes on along the minus strand of NZ_JBHUDX010000090.1, from coordinate 95,734 downwards.
ACTTCGGCGTACGCATCGTCGACCCCACGGCGCAGCGCTGACCCCTCCCCAACCCCGTACCACCGCACCACGGCGCCCGCGCGCCGGTCCCGGCACTCGACGAACGAAGGGCAGATGCACGCCGACCGCTCCTCCAGCACCCGCTTCTCCGTGCCCGTGGACGCCGCACTGCGCACCGCGGGCTGGCGACCGGGCCGCTGGGACATAAAGCAGGCGGAGGTCTGGGCCGACACCCTGCGCGGCCACACCTCCCCCGCGGGCCACCGGCACACGGTGTTCCCCGCGGCCGTCGAGGCATGGGCCGAGTTCGGCGGCCTGCGCGTCACCGCACAGGGGCCCGGCCGGCAACTCGCCCCCGCCATGCTCCGCCTCGACCCGCTGCACGGCCTCCACATGGCCCGCACCCTCGGCGACCTCGGCCGCGCCCTCGGCACCGACATCTGCCCCCTCGGCGAGGAATCCGACAGCCGCGCCCTGCTCGCCATCGACGCCGAAGGCCGCGTCTACGTCCTCGACCACACCGGCGACTGGTACCTGGGCCCGGACATCGACCACGGCCTGACCACCCTGATCACCGGGATCGAACCGGTACGGCTGACCACGGGCTGACCACCGAAGCGGGCCGCGCCCCCGAAGCCACGCGCCCCCGAAGCCACGCGGCCCCAGTCACGCGGCCCCGGCCGGAATCACCGCCGACACCCGGAACCCGCCCGCGTCCGTCGGGCCCGACACGAACACCCCGCCCAGCGCGCCGACCCGCTCCTTCATCCCCACCAGGCCGTTGCCCCCGCTGGGCAGCCGCGCCGCCCGCGCCGAACCCGGCTCGGGCGGCGGCTCGTTCTCCACCTGCATCGCGATCTCCGCGCTGCGGTGCGCCAGCCGCACATGCGTCTTCGCCCCCGCCGCGTGCTTGTGCACATTGGTCAGCGCCTCCTGCACCACGCGGTACGCCGTCTGTTCCACCTCCGGCGCATACGAGCGCGCCTCGCCCTCCACGGACAGGTGCACGACCATCCCGGCCGCCGCCGACTGCCCGACCAGTTCCTCCAGCTCGGCCAGACACGGACCGTCGGCGGGATCCTCCACGGCGCGGGACGCGGCCGCCGCCGCGGCCGCGGCCGCCCCGACGGCGGCCAGGGGCACATCGGCCCGGGCGGGCCGCTCCGCGGGTCCCTCCACGGGCCCCTCCGCGAGCCCCTCCACGGGCCGCTCCGCGAGCCCCTCCCCGCTCCGCAGCACGCCGAGCATCTGACGCAGCTCGGTCAGCGCCTGCCGCCCCATGTCCCCCACCAGGGCGGCGTTCTTCACGGCCTTCTCCGGATCCTTCCGCGCCACGGCCTGGAGAGCCGCGGCATGCACGACCATCAGACTCACCCGATGCGCCACGACGTCGTGCATCTCCCGCGCGATCCGCGTCCGCTCCTCGTTCCGCGCCCACTCGGCCCGCTCCTCCGCCCGCTCGGCGAGCAGCATCAGCTCCCGCTCCAGCGAGTCGGCCCGCTCCCGCAGGCTCTCCATCAGCCGCCGCCGGGCGCCGATGTACAGCCCGAGCAGCACGGGAGGAGCGGTCATACCGAGCGCGGTCGTCACGGACAGGAAGGGGATGAACCCGCCCGCGATCGCCAGATCGCCCCGGACCACCCCCTGATGGGCCCGTACGTACGTCACGATGAACATCCCGACGAACGACATGCCCGCCAGCGCGCCGATGATCCGCCGGGGCAGCTCCGAGGCGGCGAGGGTGTACAACCCGACCACGCCCATCAGAAAGCCCATCTGGGCGGGCGTGATGGCGATGCTCACCAGGACGACGGCGACCGGCCACCTGCGCCGCAGCAGCAGCGTGACACCGGCGAACAGTCCGAACACCATCCCGACGGGGACCGGCAGCCCGGCGTCCCGCGAGAACTGGATCCCCTCAAGCGCGCACTCCAGGGCGGACACCGCCGCGAGCGAGACGTCGAGCAGCGCGCCGCGCCACCGCCCCCACCACAAAGGCCCGGTCCCGGCCTCGGTGTGGACTTCCCCCGTCGTGGTCATGGCTCCAGACTACGGGCGTAGCGCGGGCGATTTCCGCCGAGTTCCGACGGCCGGGTCACACCACATTCCGTAATCGAACAGAAGCGAAACCGCGCACTGCGGGCACGCCCGTACCGTCGCACCGAAGGCTCTCGGTACGGCATAGTGGACTCCGCGCACGAACCTGATCAACCGAATCGGGCGGAGCGCACACACCGTCCCGGATCGTCTAAGGGCAGGACAAACGGTTTTGGTCCGTTGAATGAGGGTTCGAATCCTTCTCCGGGAGCCCGCAGCGGGTCCTGACAGCACCGTCAGGGCCCGCTCTCATGTCCTCGGGGAAACGCCCCGGTATCCTGCGGATGTCCACCCCACCCCGAAAAGCCGAAGGGCATCCCGTGAGCGCCAATCGCCCGGCAGCCGTCGTCGTTCTCGCAGCGGGTGAGGGCACCCGTATGAGGTCGGCCACACCCAAGGTCCTGCACGAGATCTGCGGCCGTTCCCTCGTCGGGCATGTACTCGCCTCCGCGCGCGAGTTGGAGCCCGAGAACCTGGTCGTCGTCGTGGGCCACGCGCGGGAGCAGGTCGGCGCCCATCTGGCCGGCATCGACCCCGGGGCCCGCACCGCCGTCCAGGCGGAGCAGAACGGCACCGGGCACGCCGTCCGGATGGCGCTGGAGGAGTTGGGCGGGTCCGTCGACGGGACCGTGGTCGTCGTGTGCGGGGACACACCGCTGCTGACCAGTGAGACCCTGCGCAGGCTGGCCGCCGCGCACGACGGAGACGGCAACGCCGTCACCGTGCTCACCGCCGAGGTTCCGGACGCCACCGGCTACGGCCGGATCGTCCGGGACGACGCCGGTGCCGTGACGGCCATCGTGGAGCACAAGGACGCCACCGAGGCGCAGCGCGTCATCCGTGAGATCAACTCAGGTGTGTTCGCCTTCGACGGGCAGTTGCTGGCCGACGCCTTGAAGAAGGTGCGGACGGACAACAGCCAGGGCGAGGAGTACCTCACCGATGTGCTCGGGATCCTGCGCGAGGCGGGGCACCGGGTGGGGGCGTCGGTCGCGGCGGACCACCGGGAGATCGCCGGCATCAACAACCGGGTGCAGCTCGCCCAGGCCCGCCGGATCCTGAACGACCGGCTGCTGACGGCCGCGATGCTGGCGGGTGTCACGGTCGTCGATCCGGCGACCACCTGGGTGGATGTTTCGGTCACGTTCGAGCAGGACGCGGTGGTGCACCCGGGCACCCAGCTGCTGGGTGCCACGCATGTCGCCGAGGGCGCCGAGGTCGGCCCCAACTCGCGGCTGAAGGACACCGAGGTGGGCGCGGGCGCCCGGGTGGACAACACGGTGTCCGACGGCGCCGTGGTGGGACCGGGGGCGTCGGTGGGCCCCTACGCCTATCTGCGTCCCGGTACGCGTCTGGGCCCGAAGTCGAAGGTCGGTACGTACGTGGAGACGAAGAACGCCTCCATCGGCCAGGGCACGAAGGTGCCGCACCTGTCGTACGTGGGTGACGCGACGATCGGCGAGTACACCAACATCGGCGCGGCGAGCGTCTTCGTGAACTACGACGGACAGGACAAACACCACACCACGGTCGGCTCTCACTGCCGTACCGGTGCGGACAACATGTTTGTGGCTCCCGTCACGGTCGGGGACGGCGCCTACACCGCCGCGGGTTCGGTGATCACGAAGGATGTGCCGACCGGCTCGCTGGCCGTGGCCCGTGGTCAGCAGCGGAATATCGAGGGTTGGGTGACCCGCAAGCGTCCTGGGAGCGCGGCCGCGAAGGCGGCGGAGGCGGCTTCCCGGGAGCCGGACGACGAAGCCTGACCGGAAACAGGTGCGTCCGGCACGGCGTACCGTGATAAGTGCACACCCGCACCCCCACCAGCCGAGACGGCCGCCCGTGTCCGGCTGCGAACACCTCTGAGGAGACAGTGCTGTGACCGGGATCAAGACGACCGGCCAGAAGAAGTTGATGTTCTTCTCCGGCCGCGCCCACCCCGAGCTTGCCGAGGAGGTCGCCCACGAGCTGGGTGTCGGGGTCGTGCCCACCAAGGCCTTCGACTTCGCCAACGGCGAGATCTATGTGCGGTACCAGGAGTCGGCGCGCGGTGCCGACTGCTTCCTGATCCAGAGCCACACGGCTCCGATCAACAAGTGGATCATGGAGCAGCTGATCATGATCGACGCGCTGAAGCGCGCGTCGGCGCGTTCGATCACCGTGATCGTGCCGTTCTACGGTTACGCGCGGCAGGACAAGAAGCACCGTGGGCGTGAACCGATTTCGGCGCGTCTGATCGCGGATCTGATGAAGACGGCGGGTGCGGACCGCATCCTCACGGTGGATCTGCACACGGACCAGATCCAGGGCTTCTTCGACGGCCCGGTGGACCACCTGTTCGCGCTGCCGCTGCTGGCGGACTACGTGGGCCGGAAGGTCGACCGCGACAAGCTGACGGTCGTGTCGCCGGACGCGGGCCGTGTGCGGGTGGCGGACCGCTGGTGCGACCGGCTGGGCGCGCCGCTGGCGATCGTGCACAAGCGCCGCGACAAGGACGTCGCCAACCAGGTGACGGTCCACGAGGTCGTGGGCGAGGTCGAGGGCCGCGTGTGCGTCCTGGTCGACGACATGATCGACACGGGGGGCACGATCTGTGCGGCCGCCGACGCGTTGTTCGCGCACGGTGCGGAGGACGTGATCGTGACGGCCACGCACGGTGTGCTCTCGGGTCCGGCGGCCGACCGGCTGAAGAACTCGAAGGTGAGCGAGTTCGTCTTCACCGACACGCTGCCCACTCCGGGTGAGCTGGAGCTGGACAAGATCACGGTGCTGTCGATCGCGCCGACGATCGCGAGCGCGGTGCGCGAGGTGTTCGAGGACGGCTCGGTGACGAGCCTGTTCGACGAGCAGTGAGCGTGCCGGGCCGGCGGCCCCACTGAAGATCGTTTTTGGTGCGGCCTCCCTGCCCGAGTAGACTGCCGAAGTTGCTCGGCGAGGGAGGCCGTACCGGTTCCGGTGCGGCGGTCCGTAATCGACGCGCTCTTCGTAGCAGGCCGTTCGTGGCCGGGTGACCCGTCCGTCCACCGGTTCCTACGAGGAGTGAACAACATGTCCGAGGTGAAGCTCGCCGCCGAGACGCGTACCGAGTTCGGCAAGGGCGCCGCGCGCCGTATCCGCCGTGCCAGCAAGGTCCCGGGTGTGCTGTACGGCCACGGTTCCGACCCGCTGCACCTGACCCTGCCGGGCCACGACCTGCTGCTGGCGCTGCGCACGCCGAACGTGCTGATCTCGCTCGACATCGACGGCGAGACCCGTGCGCTGGCGATCCCGAAGGCCGTGCAGCGTGACCCCCTGAAGGGCTTCCTGGAGCACGTCGACCTGCTCCTGGTGAAGCGCGGCGAGAAGGTCAACGTCGAGGTCCCGGTGCACACCGAGGGCGAGCTGGCCCCGGGTGGCAACCTGCTGGAGCACGTCCTGGCCGCGCTGCCGGTCGAGGCCGAGGCCACGCACATCCCCGAGGCCGTGACCGTGTCCATCGAGGGTCTGGCGGCCGGTGCCTCGGTCCACGCCAAGGACATCACGCTGCCGTCAGGCGTGTCGCTGGCCGTCGACGAGGACGCGGTGATCCTGCAGGTCCTGGCCGCGCAGGCCGAGGAGGCCGTGGAGGGCGAGGAAGAGGGCGAAGGGACCGCCGGGGCCTGATCCTCACCGTCGTCGTTTCGTCAGCCGCTGCTCCCCCCTCATCAGGGGGCAGCGGCTGGCGCGTATCAAGGAGACATGGACGTGACCACGCCCTCAAGCGCCCCGTGGCTGATCGTGGGGCTCGGCAATCCCGGGCCCGAGTACGCCGTGAACCGGCACAACGTCGGCTTCATGGTGGTGGATCTGCTGGCCGAGCGGATCGGGGGGAGGTTCAAGCGGGCGGGCAAGGCGCAGGCGCAGGTGCTGGAGGGCCGTATCGGTCCGCCGGGTCCGGCCGGCCGCCGGGTGATCCTGGCGAAGCCGATGTCGTACATGAACCTGTCCGGCGGTCCGGTCAACGCGCTGCGCGACTTCTACAAGGTGCCGGTGGCACAGGTCGTGGCCGTGCACGACGAACTCGACATCGACTACGGCACGCTCCGGCTGAAGCTCGGCGGCGGGGACAACGGGCACAACGGCCTGAAGTCGATCACGAAGGTGCTGGGGGCGGACTATCACCGGGTGCGGTTCGGGATCGGGCGTCCGCCGGGGCGTATGCCGGTCGCGGATTTCGTGCTGAAGGACTTCTCGTCGGCGGAGCGCAAGGAGCTGGACTACTTCGTGGACCGTGCGGCGGACGCGGTGGAGTGCCTGGTGACCGAGGGTCTGGAGCGGGCGCAAAGCTCGTACAACTCCTGACTTGTCCCCCACCGGAGTTGACCGGGCGCCGGGCCATGGCCAAGGATCGCCGGCATGCCTTCTGCCGTCTCCTCCTCTCAGGGTGCGGTCGCGGCGCTGCGGCTCGGGCGGCTCGCGGCGATGGGAACGGTCGCCGCGCTGATCCTGATCGCCGGGGTGTGGGGTTCCTGGGGCACGGCGCAGCACGTGATGCTGACCAAGGGCCGTGAGCAGGGCACGATCGCGGTGACGCGGTGCGGGGTTGACACCTGCAGCGGCCCGTTCACTCCCTTGTCGGCCGGGGCGAGGGCGCGCGGGAACGTGGTGATCGAGAAGACGGCCGCGGTGAAGAAGGGGCAGACCTACACCGTGATCGTGAAGCCGGGCACGGACGACGTGGTGCGCTCGGGTCCGGCCGGGGTCCTGTACGCGTGGGTTCCGCTGGGCGGGGCGCTGTTGCTGGCCTCGGTCGTGGTGGCGGGCGGGCTGCGGCTGACGCGCGCGGCGTGGGTGCTGGCGGGCGCCGGGGTGGCGCTGCTGACGGCGGCGTTCGCGACGATGTGATCCGCGGCACCCGTGAGCGGCGGGGACGTTGTGAGTTCGTGATTGACCTGTGGGCTCGCGGGGCTGGAGGATGAGCCGCCCCCTCCACATCTTCTGTTCATATCGTGAAGATGGACTGCTCATGCGAACCCTCATCCGCGTCGGCGCTGTGTCCGCCGGCCTCTCGACGGCACTCCTGCTCGCCCCCGTCGCTCACGCCACCCCGCAGGGTGACAACGGCACGGTGAAGATCCACGACGCTCGAACCGGCGAGGAACTGCGCCGCAACGAGCCCCACGTCTGCTCGTTCTACCTCGACGCCTTCGGTTTCGACGGCGTCCAGCAGGTCGACTGGCACATCGACGTCTGGGCCCCGGCCGCCGGCGCCAAGGGCGAGACGGTGAAGTCCGGTGACATCACCCTGGACGCGAAGGGCCATGGCCGCACGGAGGACATGACGCTGCCCGACGGGCACTACAAGCTGTTCTGGAACTTCGACGGCGAGAAGGGCGCCGCCAAGCACAAGGTGTTCTGGACCTACTGCGAGGGCTCCCAGGGCGGCGGTACGACGCCGTCCGCCACCGCTTCGCCCTCGGCGTCGTCCTCACCGTCGTCCTCACCGTCGTCCTCACCGTCGGACACCGCCGGGACGACCGCCTCCCCGAGTGCGACCGCCGGTGAGGGCGGGACGGGCCCGTCGGCAGGCGCGTCCCCGTCCGCGCAGGGCGGCGGCAATCTCGCCGAGACGGGCAGCGGCGCCCCGGTGGGCCTGCTGTCGGGTGCGGCGCTCGCGATGGTCGCAGCGGGCGGTTATCTGATGCTGCGCCGTCGCAGCGCCTCTCGGGGCTGACATCCGAGGAACGGCAGTGCCCCCGGGTTCGTGGAGCCCGGGGGCACCGGCGCTTGTGGGCCCGTCAGCCGGTGTTGCGCAGGCCCGCCGCCACGCCGTTGACGGTCAGCAGCAGGGCGCGGGACAGCAGCGGGTCGGGCTCGGTGCCCGCCGCGGCGGCGTCGCGCTGACGCTTGAGCAGGGCGACCTGGAGGTAGGAGATCGGGTCGAGGTAGGCGTCGCGGATGGCGAAGGTCTGCTTGAGGGCCGGGGTGGCGTCGAGCAGTTCGTCCTCGCCGGTGACGTGCAGGACCTCCCGGACCGTCAGGTCGTGTTCGGCCTCGATGGTGGCGAACACGTGCTTGAGGCCGTCGGGTACGAGGGTGTCGACGTAGTGGCGGGCGATCCGCAGGTCCGTCTTGGCGAGGGTCATCTCCACGTTGGAGATGAAGTTGCGGAAGAAGTGCCACTGTTCGTGCATCTCGGCGAGCACGGTGTCGAGGCCGGCCTCGCGCAGCGCCTTGAGCCCGGATCCGACGCCGAACCAGCCCGGGACGATCTGCCGGGACTGGGTCCAGCCGAACACCCAGGGGATGGCGCGCAGACCGTCCAGGCCCGCGCCGGAGTCGGGCCGGCGTGAGGGGCGCGAGCCGAGGTGGAGGTCGGCGAGCTGGTCGACCGGCGTGGAGGCGAAGAAGTAGGCGGGCAGGTCGGGGTCCTCGACCAGCCTGCGATAGGCGGCGTGGGCGGCGTCGGAGACGACGTCCATGGCCGCGTCCCAGCGGGCGAGCGCCTCGACCGACTGGCGGGGCGCGGTGTGCAGGGCGGACGCCTGGAGCGTGGCGGCGACCGTCAGCTCCAGGTTCTCCCGTGCCAGGGAGGGGATGAGGTACTTGTCGGAGATGACCTCGCCCTGCTCGGTGACCTTGATCTCGCCCTCGAGGGTGCCCCAGGGCTGGGCGAGGATCGCGTCCTGGCTGGGGCCGCCGCCGCGGCCGACGGTGCCGCCCCGGCCGTGGAAGAGGCGCAGGCGGACGCCGTAGCGGTGGGCGACGTCGCGCAGACGGCGCTGCGCGCGGTGGATCTCCCACTGGGAGGTGGTGATGCCGCCGAACTTGGAGGAGTCGCTGTAGCCGAGCATGACCTCCTGGACGTCGCCGCGCAGGGCGACCAGGCGGCGGTAGGAGGGGTCGGCGAGCATGTTCTCCAGGAGGGCGTCGGCGGCCTTGAGCTCGTCGGTGGTCTCCAGGAGCGGGACGATGCCGATCTTCGCCCAGCCGGCGTGCAGGTCGACCAGGCCGGCCTCGCGGGCGAGGACGGCGGCGGCGAACACGTCGTCGGCGCCCTGGCACATCGAGATGATGTACGACTCGATGACCTCGGGCCCGAACACCTGCAGGGCCCGCTTGACGGTCTCGAACACGCCGAGGGTCTTGGTGCCGGCCGCGTCCAGCGGGGCGGGGGTGGGGGCCAGGGGCCGCCGGGACCGCAGCTCCTTGGCGAGCAGCTTGTGCCGGTACTCGCGGGGCATGTCCTCGTAGCGCCAGGACTCCTCGCCGAGCCGGTCGAAGAGCTGGCCGAGGGCGTGGTGGTGCGCGTCGGCGTGCTCGCGCACGTCCATGGTGGCGAGCTGGAGGCCGAAGGCGGCGAGGGTGCGGATGGTGCGGGCGAGGCGGCCGTCGGCGAACAGGCCGCCGCGGTGCGCGCGCAGCGAGGTCTGGATGAGTCTGAGGTCCTGCAGCAGTTCGGAGGTGCCCAGGTAGTCGCGTCCCGGCTCGTGCGGGATTCCCTTGGCCAGGCGCTGCTTGGTGTTGAGGAGCTTCTGGCGGATGCAGGTGGCCTTGAGTCGGTAGGGCTCCTCGACGTTGAGGCGCTTGTATCGGGGGCTGATCTCGGGCAGCAGCTCCAGGTCGGTGCGCAGGGAGGTCAGCAGGTCCTCGGTGGCGCCCGAGTAGCGGATCGAGTTGGACAGCAGGCCGCGCAGCTCGTCGATCATCTCCAGGGCGTCGTTGATGCCGTGCTCGTGCTGGAGGATCAGGACGTCCCAGGTGACCTGTGGGGTCACGTTGGGGTTGCCGTCGCGGTCGCCGCCGATCCAGGTGCCGAAGGTGAGGGGGCGGGTGTCGTCGGGGAGCGTGACGCCGACGCGCTCCAGTTCCGCGGTGAGGTCCTCCAGGACGTCGCCGACCGCGCCGGCGTGCAGCTCGTCCAGGTAGTAGATCGCGTTGCGTGCCTCGTCCGTGGGCTCTGGGCGCACCACGCGCAGCTCATCGGTCTGCCAGACGAGGTCGATGTTCTCGGCCAGGCGGGTGTCGTGGCGGCGCCGGTCGGATTCGAGGACGGGGGTCTCCAGGAGCGCGGCGACGCGCCGGAGCTTGTTGAGCACGGACCTGCGTGCGGCCTCGGTGGGGTGTGCCGTGAACACAGGGCGCACATTGAGGTGCCGGACGGTCTCCCGCAGGTGCTCGGGGTCGGCGTCCTTGAGCCGGTCGGCCGTGCGGGCGAGGATGCCTCCCTCGGCGGCGCGCCGGGCGCGCTTCTCACGGCCGCGGTGCACCTGCTCGGTGACGTTCGCCAGGTGGAAGTAGGTGGAGAAGGCGCGCACCAGCTTGGCCGCAGTCATGAGGTCGGTGCCGCGCAGCAGCTCCGCGGCGGCCTCCCCGTCCTCACGGGTCAGCCGGCGGACCCGCTCCACCAGCTCCAGGAGCTCGGGACCCTCCTGCCGGACGAGGGTCTCGCCGAGCAGATCACCGAGGCGGCGGATGTCGGCGCGCAGCTCACTGCTGGTCGTCGTGGTCTGGTCGTCGGCACTGCTCACAGGTGCGGCTCCTTGCAGTGTTGAAGCTCATCTGGGAGGGAACCCGGACGGGTGCCGTGCGCGGCGGGTGCCGCATACGGACCGGGCATCCGGGAAGAAATCAGAGCGGACCGCGCTGTCCGACCGACTCCAAGGATAGGTGGCCACACGGACGCGCTGGCCCACGGGCTCTTGCCGCCGGGCGAGGCGCTGCCATACTTACGACGCCGTAGGTTACGGAACCGTAGGGTCTCTCGTCAGGTCGCGGGAGCACCCCGGGTCCGTTTCCGGTACCTGCCCTCGACCCTCGACCCCACAGGGGACGCCCATGACCACAAGTTCCGATGTGATCGAAGACGCCCCGAAGGCGAACGACGACCCACTGACCTCCGCCACGCTGGGCGGTGAGCAGAAGCGCTCGATCGAGCAGATCACGCTCCTGCTCTTCATCACCGTGCCGTTCCTGGCGCTGGTCGCGGCGGTGCCGCTGGCCTGGGGCTGGGGCGTGAGCTGGCTCGACCTGGGCCTGATGGTCTTCTTCTACTTCCTGGGCTGCCACGGCATCACGATCGGCTTCCACCGCTACTTCACGCACGGCTCGTTCAAGGCCAGGAGGCCGCTGCGGATCGCGCTGGCGATCGCCGGTTCACTGGCGGTCGAAGGGCCTCTGGTCCGCTGGGTGGCCGACCACCGCAAGCACCACAGATTCTCGGACGCGGAGGGCGACCCGCACTCACCGTGGCGTTACGGCGAGACCGTTCCCGCTCTGCTCAAGGGCCTGTGGTGGGCTCATGTCGGCTGGATGTTCGACGAGGAGCAGACGCCGCAGGAGAAGTACGCGCCGGACCTGATCAAGGACAGGGCGATCCGGACGATCTCCCGTCAGTTCGTGCTGTGGACGACGGTGTCCCTGGTGCTGCCGCCGCTGATCGGCGGGCTGGTGACGATGTCCTGGTGGGGCGCCTTCACGGCGTTCTTCTGGGGATCCCTCGTCCGGGTGGCGCTGCTGCACCATGTGACCTGGTCGATCAACTCGATCTGCCACGCGGTGGGCAAGCGCCCCTTCAAGTCGCGCGACCGCTCCGGCAACGTGTGGTGGCTGGCCGTGCTGTCGTGCGGCGAGTCGTGGCACAACCTGCACCACGCGGACCCGACCTCGGCCCGGCACGGCGTGGAGCGCGGCCAGGTGGACTCGTCGGCGCGGATCATCCGCTGGTTCGAGCGGCTCGGCTGGGCGTACGACGTGCGCTGGCCGTCACGCTCGCGTATCGATTCGCGCCGGAACAACGGCGAGAACGACTCCCGGCGCCGGAAGGAGCCCGTGGAGGCGGCATGATTGACGCCGTGGCGACCGACTCCAGCAGCACTCCCAGCAACGACAAGCCGCGGCGCGCGCGTCGCACCCGTATGACCGGTGCCGAGCGCCGCCAGCAGCTGCTGGAGATCGGTCGCACACTGTTCGCGGCGAAAGGCTTCGAGGGCACTTCGGTGGAGGAGATCGCGGCGAAGGCCGGGGTGTCCAAGCCGGTGGTCTACGAGCACTTCGGCGGCAAGGAGGGCCTGTACGCGGTCGTGGTGGACCGCGAGATGCGGCGCCTGCTGGACATGGTCACCGGCTCGCTGACCGCCGGGCACCCGCGTGAGCTGCTGGAACAGGCCGCGTTCGCCCTCCTGGACTACATCGAGGAGTACACGGACGGCTTCCGCATCCTGGTCCGCGACTCCCCCATCCCGCAGTCCACAGGCTCCTTCGCCTCCCTGATCTCGGACATCGCCACCCAGGTGGAGGACATCCTGGGCCGTGAGTTCAAGAGCCGGGGCTTCGACCCGAAGCTCGCCCCGCTGTACGCCCAGGCGCTCGTGGGCATGGTCGCCCTGACGGGTCAGTGGTGGCTGGACGTACGCCGCCCGAAGAAGGCCGAGGTCGCGGCGCATCTGGTGAATCTGGCGTGGCACGGTCTTGACGGGCTGGAGCAGAAGCCGCGGCTGATAGGCCATCGGAAGAGCTGAGGCACGACCGCTCGATCACCCGTTGCGATGACGCTCGTGCATTCCGGCGGCTGCCGTGGAACGGCTGGCCGAGGATCCCGTCCATGGGAGGAACCACGATTGCCGAGCCGCGTGCGGAATCCGACTGCCGCTGGCCGGTCCCGCCCGAGGGCGGATACACCGTGGACGATCTGTTCACGCTACCCGATCTCCCGCCGCACACCGAGCTGATCGACGGGACTCTCGTTTTCGTGAGTCCGCAGCGGAATTTCCACGGCACCGTGATCGACCTCCTGGTGGCTGGCTCCGCCGCACAGTCCCCGAGTCACTGAAGGTCCGCCGCGAAATGACCGTCGTCCTGGACCGCCGCAACGGCCCCGAGCCCGATGTCAGCGTCGTCCGCGCGGAGGCCGTCGGGGACTTGGAGCAGACCCGGTTCCGAGCCGAGGACGTCGTGCTCGCCGTCGAGGTCGTCTCCCCGGACTCCGAAGCCCGCGACCGCCAGACCAAGCCTCAGAAGTACGCAACCGCAGGCTCCCGTACTTCTGGTTGGTCGAGATGGCCGAGGGGAACCAACACCCGGTGGTCCGGGTCTAAGGGATCGATCCGGTGAACAAGACGTTCATGCTCACCGGCATCCACCACAAGACACTCGACCTCGACGCCCCGTTCGGCATCGACGTCGACATCACCCTGGAAGCGCTCCAGGCGATGTAGTGACCGGCTCCAGGAACTCCAGCCGGTTCCCCACAGGGTCCTCGGAGTAGAAGCGCCTGTACCCCGGCAGGTCGTCGTCCCAGGTGACCGTCGCACCGTGCGCGGCCAGTCGCTTGGCGTACGCCTCGATGTCCGTGACCCTGAGCCCCGGGTGCGCCTTCCTCGCGGGCCGGAAATCTCCTTCGATCCCCAGGTGGAGCCGCACCGCGCCCGCCTGGAACCAGCAGCCGCCGCGTGCGGCGAGCACCGGCGGCTTGGGGATCTCCGCCATGCCGAGTGCGTCCGCGTAGTAGGCGCGCAGCAGGTCCTCCGAACCGGGCGGGGCGGCGAGCTGAACGTGGTCGAGGGCGGCGAGCACCGGTCAGTCCTCCTTGCGGGCGACGGCGAAGATGCGACGGAAGGGGAAGACGGTGCCGTGGGCGGTGCCGGGGTAGGCCCCGCGCAGCGCCGTGCGGTAGTCGGCGAGGAACTCCTCGGCGTCGTCGCCCAGTTCGGTGAGGACCGGGCGCAGTCCCGTGCCCTTCACCCAGTCCAGGACCGGGTCCTCGCCCTCCAGCAGATGGAGGTACGTGGTCTCCCAGACGTCGGCCGCGCAGCCGAGGGCGGTGAGGCGCTCGAGGTAGACCTCGGGCGCGAGCACGGCGTCGTCGTGGCGCAGGGTGCCGGCGAGGCGGTCCTTCCAGCGGGTGGAGTGGGCGAGCGCACGCATCAGCCGGTGGCTGGGGGCGTCGAAGTTGCCGGGTACCTGGAAGGCGAAGGTGCCGCCGGGGGCGAGGCCCCCGATCCAGTCGGGGAAGCGGTCGGTGTGCTCGGGCACCCATTGCAGGGTGGCGTTGCTGATGATCAGGTCGTAGGGCTCCGCGGGTGTCCAGGTGCGGGCGTCGCCGTGACGGAAGTCGAGACGACCCCCGCCCAGGGTGGCGCCCTCGTGCTCGGTGCGGGCGCTGTCGAGCATCTCGGGCGAGTTGTCGTAGCCGGTGATGCGGGCGGTGGGCCAGCGGTCGGCGAGCAGGACGGTGACGTTGCCGGGTCCGCAGCCCAGGTCGGCGATGCGGGGCGGGTCGCCGGGGAGTTCGGGGACGCGGGCGAGCAGGTCGGCGAAGGGACGGGCACGGTGGCCGGCGTGGCGCAGATACTGGCCGGGGTCCCAGGTGGGGGCTGCGGCAGGCATGGGTGGGGCCTCCTCGAAGTCACCGGGTGGTACGGCTGAGGTGTGGTCCAGCCTCACACCTTGATCTCTCGACGTCAAGAGACTCCACATCAAGAGACTTCATGTCGACACAACCACTACACTGATCGTCATGGAGGACGAGGTCGATCGGCTGGTCGCATCGTGGCGCCGGGAGCGCCCGGACCTCGACGTGGAACCGCTCGAGGTACTCAGCCGGGTCAGCAGACTGGCCCGGCACCTGGATCGTGCGCGCCGGCTGGCGTTCTCCGAGCACAGCCTGGAGCCCTGGGAGTTCGACGTGCTCACCGCGCTCCGGCGGGCCGGCAGCCCCTATCAGCTCTCCCCCGGACAGTTGCTGACCCAGACGCTGGTCACCTCCGGCACCATGACCAACCGCATCGACCGGCTGGCGAAGAAGGACCTGGTGGAGCGGCTGCCCGATCCCAGCGACCGACGGGGTGTGCTGGTCCGCCTCACGGAGGAGGGCCGGGACCGGGCGGACCTGGCGCTCGCCGGGCTGCTGGAGCAGGAGCGGGCGATCCTCGCGGAGCTGAGCCAGGCCCAGCGCAGTGAGCTGGCCGCCCTGCTACGCCAGCTGACCGCCCCGTTCGACAACATCCCCGGCTAGCTCGACCGGTCCCACGCCGGCCCGGCGGGCGAGGGCGACCGCGGCGAGGGTGGAGTGGACGCCCAGCTTCCCCAGGACGTTCTGCATATGGGTGCGCACCGTGTGCGGGGACAGGAACAGCCGCTCGGCGACGGCCTTCCTGCCCAGCCCGGCGACCATGCACTGCAGCACCTCCCGCTCCCGTGGCGTCAGGGACTCCACCAGGCGCTCGCTCTCGGTACGGTGCTTGCGGGCGGCCGTCAGTTCGCGCAGGACCCCGGTGAGCAGGGCGGGCGGAAGGTGGGTCTCGTCCCGCAGCACGCCTCGGATGACCGTGAGCAGCCGGGACAGCGAGCAGTCCTTGGCGACCCAGCCGGAGGCGCCCGCCTGCAGGGCGACGGCGGCGCGGCGCGGGTCGTCCTTCTCGGCGAGCACGACGGTGCGCACGCTCGGCTGCGCGGAACGGACACCCGCGACGAGGGAGATGCCGTCGACGAGGCCGTCCTCGTTGCCGTCCTGCACGGGGACCGCGGGGCGCGAGCCCGGGACGTTGCCGCCGAGGTCCGCGTCGACGAGCATCACGTCGAATCTGCGGCTCTCCGCCACCGCCCGCTCCAGGCAGCGCAGCGCGGCCGGACCGCTGCCCGCCGCGGACACGTCGACGTCCGGCTCGGCGGCCAGGGCGGCGGCGAGCGACTCGGCGAAGATGCGGTGATCGTCGACGACTAGTACTCGGATGCGAACCACACAAACCCCCACTGCTCGGGGGACGACCGGCGCGGGTACGGCGCCCGAGTGCTCCCCGGTTCATCGCCTGGGACGGGGCGACGCGCAACCGCACGGCCGCCGCCGTGCTGGAACTGCTACCCCCACCCCGGGCGTCGTACCCGCCTTGTCTCGCCCCCTGATCAGCGCCGGCCCCCACCGGCGCTGTTCACAGCGTAGGGCCGCCGGCCGGGAGCGGAAGGGAATTTGCAGAACTGGTTGGCGGGCGCGTTTATGGTGAGCCGCATGTTTCGTATCGAGACGGAAGTCGACAAGGATCGGCGTGATCTGCTCCGCGCTCGGCTGCGTGGGACGAACACGGCGGCGTCACCGGTGCTGGCCGCGCTGCGCGGAACGCCCGGCGAACGCGAGATCCCGCTCCACGTCTGGGCGCTGGATACGGCGGGGGACATGGCGGGCGGGCTGGTCGGCCACACGTGGACGACATGGCTGCACGTCGCGTACCTGTGGGTGGACGACCGCCACCGGGGGGCGGGCCTCGGCACGCGCCTGCTCGCCGAGGCGGAGCGCCTGGCGCGCGAGGGGCGCGGCTGCACGGCCGCACGCCTGGAGACCTGGGGCTTCCAGGCCCCGGAGTTCTACAAGAAGCAGGGCTACGAGGTGGTGTGCGTGATCCCCGACTATCCGCCCGGGATCACGGAGTACACGCTGACCAAGACGCTGGGGCCGGCGGTGTCCGGCACGTCGGGCACGTCCGGCGACTGAGGACGAGGCCGTTCGGGCCGAAGGGTGCCGGGCGCGATCCCCGGGAAGGGCCGGACGCAAGCCCCTGGAAGGGCCGGACGCAAGCCCCGGGAAGGACCGGACTCAGCCCAGCCGCCGGGCACCGGCCGACGGCACCGCCGGGAACACCCGGGGTGCTGTGAACCCGGCGGCGCCGAACGCCTCCTGGATCGCCTTGGTGACGGTGTCCGCCTCCGGCGCCTCCACTAGGACGATCGCCGAGCCGCCGAAGCCGCCGCCCGTCATCCGGGCGCCCAGCGCACCCGTGGTGTTCGCCGTGTCCACCACCAGGTCCAGCTCCGGGCACGAGATGCGCAGGTCGTCCCGCAGGGAGAGGTGGCCCTCCGTCAGCACGGGCCCGATCGCCCGGACGTCGCCCGCGTCCAGCAGGGCGACGACCCGGTCGACGCGGTGGTCGTCGGAGACGACGTGCCGCACATAGCGGCGCACCCGCTCGTCGGACAGGCGCGCGAGCGCGGCCCGGAGGTCCTCGTAGGCGATGTCCCGCAGGTGCGGGACGCCGAGCTGCCGCGCGCCCTCCTCGCACCCCGCGCGCCGCTCGGCGTACGCCCCGTCACCCAGCGCGTGCCTCACTCGGGTGTCGACGACCAGCAGCGCGAGGCCCCGGGAGGCCGGGGCGAAGGGGATCTGCCGGATCGACAGGTCGCGGCAGTCGAGGTGCAGGGCGTGGCCCTCGGTGCCGCACGCCGACGCCATCTGGTCCATGACGCCGCACGGCACGCCCACGAAGTCGTTCTCCGCGCGCTGGGCGAGCCGTGCCAGCTCGGGCCGCGTCAGGCCGAGCCCGTACAGGTCCCTCAGGGCCAGGCCGGTCACGACCTCCAGCGCCGCCGATGACGACAGACCCGCGCCCGTGGGCACCGTCGAGGACAGGTGGACGTCCGCGCCGGTGATCGCGTGGCCCGCCGCGCGCAGCGCCCATACGACACCGGCCGGATACGCGGCCCAGCCGGTGTCCGTCAGCGGCTCCAGCGCGTCGACCCGCAGTTCGACGACGGGGCCCGCGACGTCTGCCGAGTGCAGTCGCAGCACGCCGTCGTCACGGCGCGAGACAGCCGCGACCGCGGTGTGCGGCAGGGCCAGCGGCATCACGAACCCCTCGTTGAAGTCCGTGTACTCGCCGATCAGGTTGACCCGGCCCGGTGCCGCCCAGACGCCCTCGGGAGCCGTCCCGTACAGGTTTTCGAAGCCCTCGCGTACGCCCACCTACCGCTCCCCCGCGATGTTCTGTGCGAACTCCCACGCATCCGCGACGATTCCCGCGAGGTCCGCGCGGGAGGGGTTCCAGCCCAGCCGCTCGCGGGCCGTGGCCGCGGAGGCGACCAGGACCGCCGGGTCGCCGCCGCGGCGCGGGGCCACTACCTCCGGGACGGGGTGCCCGGTGACGCGGCGCGCCGTCTCGATGACCTCCCGCACGGAGAAGCCGTTGCCGTTGCCGAGGTTGCAGATCAGGTGCTCGCCGGGCGCGGCGGCGTCCAGCGCCAGCAGGTGGGCCTCGGCGAGGTCCGCGACATGGATGTAGTCGCGGATGCAGGTGCCGTCCGGCGTCGGGTAGTCGTCGCCGAAGATCGAGACGGCCTCACGCCTGCCCAGCGCTACCTGGAGGACGATCGGGATGAGGTGGGACTCCGGGTCGTGCCGCTCGCCGCAGCCGCCGTACGCGCCCGCCACGTTGAAGTAGCGCAGGGACACGGCGCCCAGGCCGTGTGCGGCCGCCTCGCCGCCGATCATGTGGTCGACGGCGAGCTTGGTGGCACCGTACGGGGAGGTCGGCGCGGTCGGGTCGGACTCCGTGATCGGGGTGCTGACCGGCTCGCCGTAGGTCGCCGCGGTTGAGGAGAAGACGAGCCTGCGCACGCCTGTCTCGCGCATGGCGGCGAGCAGTGCCATGGTGCCGCCGACGTTGTTGTCCCAGTACTTCTCGGGCTTGGCCACCGACTCGCCGACCTGCGAGAACGCGGCGAAGTGCAGGACGGCGTCGTAGGAGGGGTCCAGCCACTTGGCGGCGTCGCGGATGTCGCCCTCGATGAAGGAAGCGCCGGCCGGGACCCCCTCGCGGAAGCCGGTCGTGAGGTTGTCGAGGACGACGACCTCGTGCCCCGCGTCCAGCAGGTGCTGCGCGACCACGCTGCCCACATAGCCCGCACCGCCGGTGACCAGGTACTTCCCACTCATGAACTCGCTACCTCTCGCAGTCGCTCAGCCGCGGCTTCCGGCGGCACGTCGTTGATGAACACGTTCATGCCGGACTCGGAACCCGCGAGGAACTTCAGCTTGCCGGAAGTGCGGCGGATGGTGAAAAGCTCGAGGTGGCACGCGAAGTCGTCGCGGCTGACCCCCTCGAACTCCTCCAGGGCGCCGAACGGCGCCTGGTGCCAGGCGGCGATGTACGGCGTGGGCGGCTCGCCCGCGGCGTGCTCCCCGCCCGCGCCTCCGTCGAAGATCCGGTCGAAGCGCCTCAACAGTTCCAGATAGACCTGGGGGAACTCTGTGCGTGCCGCCTCGTCGAGCACGAGCAGGTCGGGGACGCGCCGCCGGGGATAGAGGTGGACCTCGTAGGGCCAGTGCGCGGCGTACGGCACGAAGGCCACCCAGTGCTCCCCCTCCAGGACGACGCGCTCGCCCGCGAGTTCGCGGGCCACGACCGCGTCGAACAGGTTCTCCCCGCCGGTCGCCTCCCGGTGCGCGGCGAGGGAGCGCAGCATCAGGGCGGTGCGCGGGGTGGTGAAGGGGTACGCGTAGATCTGCCCGTGCGGGTGGCCCAGGGTCACGCCGATCTCCGCGCCGCGGTTCTCGAAGCAGAACACCTGCTCCACGGCGGGCAGGTGGGACAGTTCCGCGGTGCGGTCCGTCCAGGCGTCCAGGACCAGCCCCGCCTGCTCCTCGGTCAGGTCGGCGAAGGAAGCGTCGTGGTCGGAGGTGAAGCAGACGACCTCGCAGCGGCCGAAGGGGCCGGCGAGCGAGGGGAACCGGTTCTCGAAGACCACGACGTCGTAGGTGGAGTCCGGGATCTCGCTCAGCCGCCCGTCCCGGGAGGGGCACAGGGGGCACTCGTCGGCCGGCGGGTGGTACGTGCGGCCCTGGCGGTGCGAGGCGATCGCGACCTGGTCTCCGAGCAGCACGTCGCGGCGGATCCCGGAGGTCGTGACGGTCCGCTCCAGCGGCCTGCGGTCGACCGCTTCCCGCACGGCGTCGTCACGCAGGTCGTAGTAGATGAGCTCACGACCGTCGGCCAGCCGGGTCGAGGTCTTCTTCACGTCGGACTCTCCATCTTGAGCCACTCACCAAACAGAACCCAACACACCAAAACACAAGTAACCACAACCGTCAACATCACAATCAAACAAAGGGCATCACCAGAAGTGTTCAATCACTGAACGCGGAGGCATAGGTTCCGCTCTGGATCAGTTCGCAGACGAAGCGAGTTCTCATGCAAACCCCCACATATCTGTCGGCCGGGCTACGGCTCTCCGCCAACGGGCTCGACTACGCGATTCTCGGGATCTACTTCGTGGTCGTCCTGGGCATCGGCTTCGCCGCCCGCCGCTCCGTGCAGACCAGCCTCGACTTCTTCCTCTCGGGACGCTCCCTGCCCGCCTGGATCACCGGCCTGGCCTTCATCTCGGCCAACCTGGCCGCCACCGAGATCCTGGGCATGGCCGCCAACAGCGCCCAGTACGGCGCCTACACGGTCCACTGGTACTGGATCGGCGCCATCCCGGCGATGGTCTTCCTCGGCCTGGTGATGATGCCCTTCTACTACGGCTCCAAGGTCCGCTCGGTCCCCGAGTTCCTGCTGCTCCGCTTCGACAGGTGGGCCCACCTGCTGAGTTCGATCCTGTTCGCGTTCGCCGCGATCCTGATCGCGGGCGTCAACCTCTACGCCCTCGCGATCGTGGTCGAGGCGCTGCTCGGCTGGCCGCAGTGGGTGGCGATCGTCGTCGCCGGCTTCTTCGTCCTCGCGTACATCACCCTCGGCGGTCTCTCGTCCGCGATCTACAACGAGGTGCTGCAGTTCTTCGTGATCCTGGCGGCCCTCATCCCGATCACCGCCCTCGGCCTGAAGAAGGTCGGCGGCTGGGGCGGCCTGACCGACTCCCTGGCCAGGACGCACGGCCACAACTTCGTCACCGCGTGGGGCGGCACCGGCATCGGCAGCGCCAACCCGCTGGGCGCCAACTGGCTGACGATCGTCCTCGGCCTCGGGTTCGTGCTGTCCTTCGGCTACTGGACCACCAACTTCGCCGAGGTGCAGCGCGCCCTGTCCGCGAAGAACCTCTCCGCGGCCCGGCGCACCCCGCTGATCGCCGCGTTCCCGAAGGTCTTCATCGTCTTCCTGGTGATGATCCCCGGCCTGGTCGCCGCCGTCCTCGTACCGAAGATCGGGACCTCGGGTTCGGACCTGCAGTACAACGACGCGATCCCCTACCTGATGCAGGAGTTGCTGCCCAACGGCGTGCTCGGCATCGCGGTGACCGGTCTGCTGGCGGCGTTCATGGCGGGCATGGCGGCCAACGTGTCGTCCTTCAACACCGTGTTCACCAACGACATCTGGGCGAAGTACGCGGTCAGGAGCCGCGAGGACGGCTACTACGTGAACTTCGGCCGCCTCATCACGGCCGTCGGCGTGCTCGCCTCGATCGGCACGGCCTTCCTGGCCTCGTCGTTCTCCAACATCATGAGCTACCTGCAGACGCTGTTCTCCTTCTTCAACGTGCCGATGTTCGTGGTCTTCGTCGTCGGCATGTTCTGGAAGCGGGCGTCGACGAAGTCCGGCTTCTGGGGCCTGCTCGCGGGCACCACCGCCGCGATGGTGAACTACTTCGTCATCTACGGGCAGGGCATCATCGCCATCCCCTCCGACCAGGGGGCCAACTTCGTCTCGGCGATCGCCGGCTTCGTGGCGGGCGCCGTCGTGATGGCCGCCGTCTCTCTGTTCACCACGCCGAAGCCCGGCGAGGACCTCCAGGGCCTGGTGTACGGCACCCTCCCCCAGTCTCGGCTTCGCTCGACCGGGGGGACCCCCATCCCCGGCATGGCCGAACCCCCCGCCGTGGGCGACGACGCCTGGTACCGCAAGCCCGCCCTGCTCGGCTGGGGCGCCGTCGTCCTCGCCGCCGCCTGCTACATCCCGTTCTCGCTCTGACCACGGGAGGATGGAGAGACCATGTCCGAGTACTCCGAGCGTGACGTCCAGCGCGAAGTCACCGATCTGGAGGGGAAGTCCGCGACCGCGGCCCGCCTCTTCGACATCCGCCGCATCATCGGCGGCCTGTTCGTGATCTACGGCGTCATCGTCATGATCGCGGGCTTCACCGCCTCCGACGCCGCCATCGAGAAGGCCGAGGGCGTCAACATCAACCTGTGGACCGGCCTGGGCATGCTGCTGCTCGGCCTGTTCTTCCTGGCCTGGCTGAAGCTGCGCCCGACGGTACCGCCGCCGGTGGACGCGCCGTCCGAGGACGGCCGGACGGACGAGCGGCCGTCCGGGTAGCGGACGCCCCGCCTGGCGTCCGTCGGCCGGACGGCCCGGCCTCGCGCCCGCCGGCACCCGGGGCCGGCGCCGTCACGGTGGCGCCGGCCCCGCCGTCCCTCACCGCGGCCCGCCCTCCCGCGGCACGATGTGGTGCACCGGGCCCGCCCGGTCCAGCAGCCCCGTGCGGGCCGCGAGCGCCGCCGCCTCCAGACGCGACCCCACCCCCAGCTTCATCAGGACCCGCTGCACATGGGTGCGGGCCGTCGAGGGCGCTATGCCCATGCCGGCCGCGATCAGCCGGGTGTCCTCGCCGTCCGCGACCCGCACCAGGACCTCCACCTCGCGCGGTGTGAGCATCTCCAGCAGCCGCTGGCCCTCGTCGTCCGGCTGGGCCGCCGGGTGGAGCAGCTCGCCGAACGCCCCCTGCAGCAGCTGCGGCGCCACGGCCGCCTCTCCCGCCCGCGCCTTCATGATCGCCCGCTCGACGCCCTCGATGCGCTCGTCGTGGCGCACATAGCCCGAGGCGCCCGCGGCGAACGCGGCCGCGATGCCGCGCGGGCTCGGCACCGGGCCGAGGACCAGCACCGCCACCTGCGGCCGTTCCCGCTTGATGCGCACCACCGGGTCGAAGACCCCCGGCTCGGCGGGCGTCGCCGTCCCCAGCAGGCACACCTCCGGTGCCCTGGCGATCACCAGGTCCGCCGCGCCCGCGGCGGGCGCCGCCGCGGCCAGCACCCGGTGCCCCCGCAGCTTCAGCGCCGAGGCCAACGCCTCGGCCAGCAGCCGGTGGTCGTCGACCACCATCAGCCGCACTCCCATCGAGAACCCCCCAGTCCGCCCACGGACGCCCCCTGTGGACGTCCACGGTCCCGCACGGACAGACGCCCCCCGGCGCGCCCCCTGCCTGCACTGACCCCGGAAGCTACACGCTTGTTCGACGTTGCGCTGCCCCTACCGGTGAGAAGTGCCCCGGATTACCGAAATCCAGCCCTTTCGCGCCTGATGAGGAATACGCGAAAGGCCCCGCCCCTGAACTGGAGCGGGACCTTCGTGTGCGCGCCCCGCGCGCTACTTCGCGCCGAAGCCGAGCGCCGTGTACCGCTTCTCGTTCGCCGAATACGGTTTGCTGACCAGATCCTTGCCGAAGAACAGCCGCCCGTCGGTGTAGAGCAGTTCGGACGACTTCGGGACCATGCTGCTGATGGCGCTGAGCACGGTCTGCGAGGCCGGGGTCTCCAGCAGCTTCGTCTGCTTCAGCGTCGTGCCGTCGACCGAGACGACCTGTGAGCCCTTGTCGTACGGGCCGTCCTTGTAGGCCAGGATGTTCCCGCCGTCCATCCGGATCGGGAATATCTCGTATCCGTCGCCGGCGTCGATCTTGTCACCGGTGGTCTTCCCGCTGGCCAGCGAGAACGCGATGATCTCGTTGGTCCGGCTGTAGTCGGCCGATCCGTCGTGCTGCTTGGTCGGGACGTACAGCTTGTCGTTGCCGACCGCGATCGCATGGCAGTCATGGACCTTGTTGACGCCGCAGTCGTGCTCGTACTGGCCGTCCGCCAGCGTGATCTTCGTACGCAGCTTGCCGCTGTCGTCCAGCGAGAAGACGTCCGTGACACCGGAGGCGGTGACCTCGCCCGAGTCGACGCCGAAGACGACCGGCTTGGTGGAGATGACCTTGGCGTTGTCGATGCCGCTGGGGAGCTTGTACGTCCACTTGACGGCGCCGCTCTTCCGGTCGAGCAGCTGCACCTCGTAGGTCTCGTTGCCGTAGTCGCCGCACTTGCGCACGGCGACCAACTGCTCGCCGCCCGCGTAGCCGACGTCCTCGCACGCGCCGACCTTGGGCTGCCACAGGACCTTGCCGGTGGTCACGTCGAAGGCGGCGCCGCCGTCGTAGCCACCGCCGACCGCGACCGTGCTGCCGCTGATCGAGACCTCGTCGAACGCGATCGGGCTACTGCCGTTGGAGACCGACTTGGTCCACAGCTTCTTGCCGGTGGCGACGTCGAACGCGGTGATGTCGCTGCACGGCTTGCGGTCGCTCGCGCCCGACCGTGTGCCGGACTCGCTGACCACGGCGGCGATGCCGGAGGAGGTGATCTCCGGTGAGGCCGCGCACGTCTGCCCGTTCAGCGGCAGCGTCCACTTCGTCGCGCCGGTGTCCGGGTCGTAGCCGACGATCTTGCCGATGCCGGCCTTCGCGTAGACGGAATCGGTGAGCCAGGAGCCGGCGACGCTGTCGATCTCCTGCTTGTCCGTGATCGTCGGCGCGGGCAGCTGGAAGAGGACCTTGCCGCTGGGGTCGGACGGGACCTTCTCCTTGGCACCGCCGGAGCCACCGGTACCGCCGGAGCCCCCGGAGCCGCCCTTGGAGCCGTTGCCGCCGCTCGTGCCGGAGGCGGAGTGCTTGTCCTCGCCCTTGCCGGACGAGCTGTTGGCGTACCAGACACCGCCGCCGACGATCAGCGCGATGGCCGCCACCGCCGCGACGATGATCCACACCTGGGCGCCGGGCCCCTTGCGCCCGCCCTGCGCGGCCTGCGGCTGCATGGGGAGCGTCGGTCCCTGCGGATAGCCGTAACCGGGCTGGCCGTAACCGGGCTGCTGCGGCTGCTGCGGGTAGCCGTACGGCTGCTGTGGCGCTGCGGGGGGCGGGGTCTGCGGCTGCGGGTAGCCGTACCCCGGGCCCTGCGCGGGTGGCGGGGGCGTCTGGGGAGGCGTCGGCGGGGGCGGGGGCGGCGTCTGGGGCGCGCCGAACCCACCTGAAGGCGGGTCCTGCGGGGCGCCGAACCCACCGGAAGGCGGGTCCTGCGGGGCGCCGAACCCACCGGAAGGCGGGTCCTGCGGGGCGCCGAACCCACCGGGAGACGGGTCCTGCGGGGCGCCGAACCCACCGGAAGGCGGGTCCTGCGGGGCGCCGAACCCACCTGAAGGCGGGTCCTGCGGGGCGCCGAACCCACCTGAAGGCGGGTCCTGCGGGGCGCCGAAGCCTCCGGGAGGCGGGTCCTGCGGGGCGCCGAACCCACCGGAAGGCGGGTCCTGCGGGGCGCCGAACCCACCGGAAGGCGGGTCCTGCGGGGCGCCGAACCCACCGGAAGGCGGGTCCTGCGGGGCGCCGAACCCACCGGGAGACGGGTCCTGCGGGGCGCCGAACCCACCGGGAGACGGGTCCTGCGGGGCGCCGAAGCCTCCGGGAGACGGGTCCTGCGGGGCGCCGAAGCCGCCCGGCGGCTGGTTGGGGGGCGGGGGCGGCTGGCTCATGACGTGACTACCTCGAAGGACGGAAGGATGGCGGGCGGGAACACGGGAGTCGGCGGCCGGGTCACTTGCCGTAGGCCAGCATCAGCTTCTCCTTCGACTGGGTGCGGCCCGACAGCCGGGTCGTGGAGATGTAGAAACGCCCGTCCACGTAGTCGATGGCCTTGGAGAAGAAGCTGCTCTCGATCTGCGCGGCGCCCGAGGGGTTCTGCAGCAGCCTGGTCGTGGTGTGGGCGGTGCCGCCCGTGGCGATGGAGACGATCTGGCCGCCCGCGTCGTACGACGGCTCGACATAGGCGATCAGGTTTGTGCCGTCCGTCTTCAGCGGCAGCATCGACTCGTCCGCCGGGGACTTCACCCGCCACTTCTCCTTGCCGGTGTCGAGGCTGATCGCGACGATCTCGTTCGGGCCGGTCTTCGCCTCGGTCGGCAGGTACAGGGTGGCGGCGTCGGCCACCGCACCCGTGCAGCCCTGCAGATCGCGGTCGAGGATGGCCCAGCCGCACTCGGGCGCGAAGGACTCGTCGACGTCGACCTGGGAGCGCAGCGAGCCGTCGTTCTTCAGCGTGGAGACGTTCCACTGCTTCTTGTCCTCGTTGGTGAGGTACAGGACGACGGGGTCGACGGAGTAAGTGCGTGCGACGGTCCAGCCCTTGGGTATCTTCCTGGTCCACTTGGCCTTGCCGGTCGCGGGGTCCAGTTCCTGCACCTCGTCGTGGGTGTTCGACCCGCCGGCGCCGCAGGACGCGACGGAGATGATCCGGGCGCCGCCCGCGAACGCGGTCGGGAAGCACGCCGAGCCGTACCGCTGCTTGTCCCACAGCTTCTTGCCGGTGGCGACGTCGTAGGCGGTGCCGGACTGCGAGCGGCCGACCATCAGCGTCTTCCCGGTGATGGTGAGGTCGACGGTGAGCGTGCTGTCGAACAGGTCGCCCTCGGCGACCTGCGCGCTCCAGCCCTTCTTGCCGGTGCCGAGGTCGATCTGCTGGAGCTGGTTGCACTTGGCGTTGTCGCTGATGCCGCTCATATAGGCGACGACGACCTTGTCGTCGGCCGTCTTCTGCGGGGTGACCGCGCAGATCTTCTGCGGGAAGGTGATCGGGTCCCAGGTGGGTTTGCCGTTGCCGACGTTGTAGGCGAAGACCTGCTTGTAGGCGGCCTTCACCGCCGCCTTGCCGGTGATCCACATGCTGGGGGCGTCGGCGCCGGAACCGGGCGCGTCGGGCGCCTCCTTGTACCACAGGACCTTCGCCTCACCGGCCTTGCGGCCCTCGTTGAGGTTCTGCGGGTCCTCGCCGCCGTTGCCGCTGCCGTCGCCCGGGTCCACCGGGGACGACGCCGTCGAGGACGGCTGGGAGCTGTGGCTCTTGTCGGCGACGGGCTTCTCGTCCCCGCCCCCGCCGCCGCCGCCGGTGACCGCGTACACGGTGCCGCCTATGACGACCAGCGCGGCGACCGCGGCGCCCACGGCCAGCGCGGGCTTGCCCTTGAAGGGGTTCCTGGAGCCGCCGCCGGGCGGCGGGGTGGGGGCGCCGGGATACGGGGACGACTGCTGCGGGTAGCCGTAGCCGGGCTGGGGCATGGCGTAGGGGCCGGGCTGCTGAGCGTACGGGCCGGGCTGGGCGTACGGGCCGGGCTGGGCGTACGGGCCGGGCTGGGCGTACGGGCCGGAGGGCTGCTGCGGATAGCCGTACCCCGGCTGCGGCGGCCCCGGGGGCTGGGTGGGCGGCGGAGGCTGCGTGGACGGGGGCGGCGGAGACGGCGGTGCGGCCTGCCGTGGATCCTGCGGAGCACCGAAGCCGCCCTGCGGCGGATCCTGCGGCGCTCCGAAGCCGCCCTGCGGCGGCTGGTCGGGCGACTGAGTCATCAGCGCGTTCCCCCCTCTTGACTGATGTGTCCCCCGCCCGTGGTCCTCGAAATCCGCCACGCCGGTGGTGCTCAGGGTGTTCTCAGACGGCCCTTTCTACCACTGCGAAGCCCTCGAAAACGGGGCCTGTACTGCCCCTGTTCCCAAGGGAGGACCGGCCCGTGATGCCCTCGTTACGCGTGCAGGTTCTCTGGGGGCATCCCCCCAGAGAACCTGCACGCGCCCTTCACGCGGCGTGCGCGCCGCGCAACCGAATCCCTAGGCCTCGTCGGCGAGTTCAAGCCAGCGCAGCTCCAACTCCTCGCGCTCGCCGATCAGTTCACGCAGTTCCGCGTCCAGTACGGCGACCTTCTCGAAGTCCGTCGCGTTCTCGGCGATTTGCTCGTGCAGCCTGGTCTCCCGCTCGGAGAGCTTGTCCAACTGCCGCTCGATCCGCTGGAGTTCCTTCTTGGCGGCGCGGGCGTCGGCGGCGGACGCCGCGGGCTTGCCGGCCGCGGGTGCGGGGGCCGCGGCCGCGGCGGCGGCGGCCTCCTCCATGCGGTGGCGCCGCTCCAGGTACTCGTCGATACCGCGGGGCAGCATGCGCAGCGTGGCGTCGCCGAGGAGGGCGTACACCGTGTCCGTGGTCCGCTCGACGAAGAACCTGTCGTGCGAGATCACGACCATGGAGCCGGGCCAGCCGTCGAGGAGGTCCTCTAGCTGGGTGAGGGTCTCGATGTCGAGGTCGTTGGTGGGCTCGTCGAGGAAGAGGACGTTGGGCTCGTCCATCAGGAGGCGCAGGAGCTGCAGGCGTCGGCGCTCACCGCCGGACAGGTCCCCCACCGGGGTCCACTGCTTCTCCTTGCCGAAGCCGAAGGTCTCGCACAGCTGGCCGGCGGTCATCTCGCGCCCCTTGCCGAGGTCGACGCGGTCGCGGACCCGCTGCACGGCCTCCAGGACCCGCCACGCGGGGTCGAGTTCCGCGACCTCCTGCGAGAGGTAGGCGAGCCTGACGGTCTTGCCGACTGCGATCCGGCCGCCGACCGGCTGCCGCTCGCCCTCGCTGCGCGCGGCGTCGGCCATGGCGCGCAGCAGCGAGGTCTTGCCGGCGCCGTTGACCCCGACGAGGCCGACGCGGTCGCCGGGGCCGAGCTGCCAGGTGACGTGCTGGAGCAGCACCTTGGGGCCCGCCTGCACGGTGACGTCCTCAAGGTCGAACACCGTCTTCCCGAGCCGCGACGACGCGAACCTCATCAGCTCGCTGCGGTCCCGGGGCGGCGGCACGTCCTGGATCAGCTCGTTGGCGGCCTCGACGCGGAAGCGGGGCTTGGAGGTGCGGGCGGGCGCGCCGCGCCGCAGCCAGGCCAGCTCCTTCCTGACCAGGTTCTGCCGCTTGACCTCCTCGGTGGCGGCGATGCGCTCGCGTTCGGCGCGGGCGAAGACGTAGTCGGAGTAACCGCCGTCGTACTCGTGGACCGTGCCCCGCTGCACATCCCACATCCGGGTGCACACCTGGTCCAGGAACCACCGGTCGTGGGTGACGCACACGAGCGCGGAGCGGCGCTCGCGCAGGTGCCCGGCGAGCCAGGCGATGCCCTCGACGTCGAGGTGGTTGGTGGGCTCGTCGAGGACGATCAGGTCCTGCTCGGCGATGAGCAGCTTGGCCAGCGCGATACGGCGCCGCTCGCCACCGGACAGCGGGCCGATGACGGTGTCGAGCCCCTGCGGGAACCCGGGCATGTCGAGCCCGCCGAACAGCCCGGTGAGCACGTCCCTGATCTTGGCGTTGCCCGCCCACTCGTGGTCGGCCATGTCCCGGATGACCTCGTGGCGGACGGTGGCGGACGAGTCGAGGGAGTCGTGCTGGGTGAGCACGCCCAGGCGCAGCCCGCCGGAGTGGGTGACGCGGCCGGAGTCGGCCCCCTCCAGCTTGGCGAGCATCCGGATCAGGGTGGTCTTGCCGTCGCCGTTGCGTCCGACGACCCCGATCCTGTCCCCTTCGGACACGCCGAGCGAGACGCCGTCGAGCAGGGCACGGGTGCCGTACACCTTGCTGACGTTCTCGACATTGACCAGGTTGACGGCCATTTCACTCCTGCGCACGGGGATCGGATCAGCCTTCAAGCGTAGGGCCTCCGGGAGGGGATGCGGGCGGCGAGGTGATCGTCACTCTTTGTGGTGACGTGATGGCTGATCGGCGGCTACGGTGGGAATCAGGCCGCAAGGATCCCGCCCATGGGAGGAACCATGATCGCCGAGTCCACCGAGCAGTCTCGCTGGCCGATGCCGCCGATGGACGGTTACACCGTGGACGACCTGTTCGCGCTTCCGGATCTCCCGCCGCACACCGAGTTGATCGACGGGAGTCTGGTCTTCGTGAGCCCGCAGCGCTGTTTCCACTTCGCCGCGATCGACCTGCTGGTGAGCGGCTTGCGCCGCACCTTGCCGCCCGACCTCAAGGTCGCTCGCGAGATGACGGTGGTACTGGACCGGCGCAATGGACCCGAACCGGACATCTCCGTCGTGAAGGCCCGCGCCAGGAAGGGGCCCCTGCAGACGCACTTCGAGGCCGAGGACGTCGTGCTGGCCGTCGAAGTCGTCTCTCCCGAGTCCGAGTCGCGGGACCGCTTCACCAAGCCGCACAAGTACGCCGCGGCCGGTATCCGCCACTTCTGGCTGGTCGAGATGGCGAACTCGGGCGGCCATCCGGCCGTTCAGGTCCACGAACTGGGTGAGACCACCGGCACCTACGCCCTGACCGGCATCTATCACGACCACATCAAGGTCGACGTGCCTTACCCCATCGACATCGACCTGACCGCCATCGACGAACTCTGAGCCCCGGTCGCCGTCACCCGGCCGCGCCCCGCCCCCGTCCCGCCCGCTCCACCAGCAGCCAGCCCGCGAGCGTCATCAGCACGGCCGCGGGCGCGGTGACCCGGACCGCTATCAGCAGTGCCGAGCGGCCCTCCAGGAGTCCCCCGAAGCCGACCATCGACAGGCCGAGCACCCCGAAGAGGCACAGGGTGACGCCGAGCGCGGAAGCGGGTCCCGCCCAGGCGCGCGGCGCACTCGACTCCCGTGCTCCCGAGGGTTTTTCGGCGCTCCGGAAGACGGCCACCAGGACCCCGGTGAGCGTCGCAGCGGCCGTGATCCGCAATGGTACCTGTATCCACCACGCACCCGAACCGGGCTCCGGCAGCCGGGCGCCCGCGGCGAACAGCACGCCGTAGACGCCGAGCATCGCCGTGAGGTGCCACAGGAACGCCGTCATGGAGACGCCGTTGACGGCCACGACCGTGCGCCACACGCGTGGCCGCCGCAGCCACCGCGCGGCGGGGGCGCGCAGCAGTTCCACCGCCCCGACGAGCCACAGCCCGTGGCACAGCAGCGCGAGCGTGGGCGGCGCCATGTTGGAGACCTTCTCCCCGGGCATCCCGACCATCGACAGCGGGTACGGCCCGCAGGCCACCAGCAGCGCGGCACCCGCGAGCCCGGCCCCGGCCAGGAGGTACGGCCGGCTCAGCCTCCCGTCCGCCCGCAGGAACCCCAGCTGGTGGATGGCGAGCCAGACGAAGGCGAAGTTCAGGAACTCCGCATAGGGCACGCCCAGGCCGAAGCGGAGCAGGTCGACGGCCGCGACCGCGGCGAGCAGCATTCCGAGCGCGCCCCACCCCCATCGCTCATGCAGCCTCAGCAGCGGCGGCGTGCAGGCGACCATCGCGAGATAGATCCCCACGAACCACAGCGGCTGCGCGACCAGCCGCAGGCTGATGTCGAGCAACCCGCCGCCGTGCCCGCTCAGTTGGAGGACGAGCGCCACGACACCCCACACAGCGATGAAGACGACGGTCGGCCGCAGCAGCCGCTGCAGCCGGGCGCGCAGGAAGACCGCGTAGGGCCGCTCGGTCCGGCGGCCGAGCGAGCGCGCCGAGAAGGCGTGGGAGAAGCCGCCGACGAAGAAGAACACCGGCATGACCTGGAACACCCAGGTCAGCAGCTGGAGCCGGGGCTGCAGGGCGAGCAGGTTCCCCACCCGGGCATGCCCGTCGGCGCCCACGGACACGGCCGCCATCAGCCAGTGCCCGAGCACGACGGTACCGAGGGAGGCGACCCGCAGAAGATCGACAAAACGGTCGCGGGACGCGGGGGTGGCGGCGGCAAGGTCGCTGGGTCTCATGGGGGTACGGTCGCGCGGACGCACGGGAGGCGTCAGCGCACTCGTACTCACATCGCTCCTGAGTACGTTTCCCTCAAA
Source organism: Streptomyces caeni (assembly GCF_042678285.1). Classification (NCBI taxonomy): domain Bacteria; kingdom Bacillati; phylum Actinomycetota; class Actinomycetes; order Kitasatosporales; family Streptomycetaceae; genus Streptomyces; species Streptomyces caeni. The sequence goes on along the minus strand of NZ_JBHUDX010000090.1, from coordinate 64,317 downwards.
CCCTGTGCGGGACCGGCGGGCTCAGAGGACGGTGGCCCCCGGTGCCGGGGACGGTGCCACGCGCGCGGTCCGGCAGGTGCCCGACGCCGCCAGGGAGCCGGCGATCCGCTCGGCGGCGGCCGCGTCCGACGCGAGGAACGCCGTCGTGGGCCCCGACCCGGACACCAGCGCCGCGAGCGCGCCCGCCGAGCGCCCCGCGGCCAGCGTGCCCGCCAACTCCGGGAACAGCGACAGCGCCGCCGGCTGCAGGTCGTTGGAGACCGCCGCCGCGAGCGCCGCGGCGTCCCCCTTGGCCAGCGCGTCGAGCAGGTCCTGCGAGGCCACCGGCCCGGGGACCGGCAGGCCCTCGGCCAGCCGGTCGAACTCCCGGAACACCGCCGGGGTCGAAAGCCCCCGCCCGGCCATCGCGAACACCCAGTGGAAGCTCCCGCCGACCTCCAGCGTCTCAAGGCGCTCGCCCCGCCCGGTGCCCAGCGCCGCCCCACCCACCAGACTGAACGGCACATCACTGCCCAACTCGGCGCAGATGTCGAGCAGTTCCTCGCGGGAGGCTCGCGTGCCCCACAACCTGTCGCACGCCACCAGCGCGCCCGCGCCGTCCGCGCTGCCGCCGGCCATGCCGCCGGCGACGGGGATGTCCTTGGCGATGTGGATGTGCACGGCCGCGTCGAGCCCGCGGCGTCCGGCGAGCGTCAGCGCCGCCCGCGCCGCCAGGTTCGTCCGGTCGAGCGGCACCTGCGCGGCGTCCGGCCCCGAGCAGGTGACGCGCAGTTCGCCGGCCGGGGTCACGGTGATCTCGTCGTAGAGGCCGACGGCGAGGAAGACGTTCGCCAGGTCGTGGTAGCCGTCGGGGCGGGCGCCGCCCACCGCGAGCTGCACATTGACCTTGGCCGGGACGCGTACGGTCACGCTCACTGCCGGTCCGACTCCTTGTCCTTCGCGATGCGGTCGTCCGCCGTGCGGTCGTCCGCCGTGCGGTTTTCCGCCGCGCGGTGCTCTGCCACACGGTTCTCTGCCACACGGTTCTCTGCGATGCGGTTCTCTGCGATGCGGGCGAACTCCTCGACCGTCAGGGACTCACCGCGCGCCTGCGGCGAGAGGCCGGCGGCGACGATCGCGGCCTCGGCCGCGGCGGCCGAGCCGGCCCACCCGGCGAGCGCGGCCCGCAGCGTCTTGCGCCGCTGCGCGAAGGCCGCGTCCACGACGGCGAACACCTCCTTCTTCGAGGCGGTGGTCCTGACCGGCTCGGCCCGCCGGACCAGCGAGACCAGCCCGCTGTCGACGTTGGGCGCGGGCCAGAAGACAGTGCGCCCGATGGCTCCGGCGCGCTTGACGTCCGCGTACCAGTTGGCCTTTACGGACGGCACCCCGTACACCCTCGACCCGGGTGCGGCGGCGAGCCGGTCGGCGACCTCGGACTGCACCATCACCAGCGTCCGCTCGATGCTCGGGAAGGTGTCGAGCATGTGCAGCAGGACGGGCACGGCGACGTTGTACGGCAGGTTCGCGACGAGCGCGGTGGGAGCGGGGCCCGGCAGCTCGCGCACGTGCAGGGCGTCGGAGTGCACCAGCGCGAACCGCTCGGCGCGCTCGGGCATCCGCGCGGCGATGGTCGCGGGCAGCGCCGCCGCCAGGACGTCGTCGATCTCGACGGCGGTGACGCGCTCGGCGACCTCCAGCAGCGCCAGCGTCAGCGACCCGAGCCCGGGGCCCACCTCCACCACCACGTCGTCGGGGCGCACCTCGGCGGTGCGCACGATGCGCCGCACGGTGTTGGCGTCGATGACGAAGTTCTGGCCGCGCTGCTTGGTGGGGCGTACGCCGAGGGCCGCCGCGAGTTCACGGACGTCGGCGGGCCCCAGGAGGGCGTCGGAGGTGGGGCTGCTCACGGACCAAGGGTACGGGGCGGCGCGGGACGGTCGCGCAGGCATGGGGCCAGCCTCAGGGCCTGCCCGGGCGCCCGGCGCCGGTCACCGGTACAGCCGCGACCCGCAGTGCGGCCAGGGGCTGGCCCCCTGGCGCACGTACAGCTTCTTCGCGCGGTACGTCTGCTCCGTGGCCGGAGCGTCCTGCGGCCGTCCGGACCCGCCCAGCCTGTGCCAGGTGTGCCGGTCGAACTGGTAGAGGCCCCCGTAGGTGCCGGACGCGTCCACCGCGTGCGGCCGGCCCCCGGACTCGCAGGCTGCGAGCGCCTCCCAGTTCAGGTGCTCCGCGCCCCGCACCGAGTCCGGGTGCGGCTTGGTGCCCACCCGCATCAGCTGGGTCCGTGGCTCCCGCACCACCTCCGCCCCGATCCGCCGGGGCTTCTGCTTGACGCCGTTGACGGTGCGCAGGGAGTACGTGATGCGGCGGGTGCCCGGCTGCCCGGCCCGGGCCACCACCTCCGTGCCCCGGAACAGGGTCGGGTCTTTCCTGCGGCGCACATGGAACGGGATGGGCTCCTCGCGGTACTCCTTGGAGCCGGTGATCCGCAGCACGGTCACCGTCTGCCCGTCGCGCGGGAAGCTCCCCGGTGCCACCGAGAGCGCGTCCTGCCCGCGCAGGGCGACCCCGGCCTCCGCGACGGCCTCCTGGACGGTGGCCGCGTTGGTGCGGATCGTGCGGGCCCGCCCGTCCGCCATGACCGTCACCGTGCGCTCGGTGCGGACGTCCAGCACGAGCCCCTCCCGGCCGATCCGCCGGGAGCGCGAGGCCGACACGTACGCGCCCTCCGCGCGCACCCCGAGCTGCCGCAGCGCGCCGGCCACCGTCTGCGCGGTCGTCCACACCTGGCGCCGCTGCCCGTCGAGGGTGAGCTGCACCGGGCGTCCGTAGCGTACGGCGACCTCGTCGCCGCTCATGAGCGGGGTGCCGGGCGCGGGCGCGACGACGTCGTGCGCGCCCACCGCCACGCCCTCCTCGGCGAGCAGCTCGCGCACGTCGTCGGCGAAGGTGTGCAGCGCGCGGGGCCTGCCGTCGACGGTCAGTTCGACCGCCTTGTCCTTGGCCACGAACGCGGTGGTGCCGCCCGCGAGAAAGGCCACGACCAGTGCCTGGGGGAGGAGACGGCGCACGGACGGCGGACGGGCGCCGCCCTTCCCGCGCCGCGCCGCGTGCCGGGCCTGGGCGCGCCCTCCGGTGCGGGGGGCGCCGCCCTCCTGCCCCACACGCTCCACGAGCGGGCCCGTCGCCCGCGCGGCGCGCGCCGAGCGGGCCCGCACCTCGTACGCGGGCCGGTAGGTGTCCCGGTAGGCCCGGCCGTACGGCTCGCGGTCCTCGTACGGCGGGACGGGGCCGGACGCCCCGTGCGGCGAGTACTGCCGGTTGCTCACGACGCCACACTCCAGAGAGGGTCCGAGACGGGAGACCAGAACCTAGCGGCTGACCGTCACTCTCCAAAGCAACGCGGCTACGCGGTGTCGCGACACGGCCCCGTGCGGCGGCAGGGACCCCGGCGGGGGATCGTTGCGGCTCAGTAATCGAAGACGCGTGCCGTGTTCGCCCCGACGGCCGCCGCCAACGCGTCCTCCTCGACGCCCTTCACCGCCGCCATCGCGCGGACCGTTACCGGAACGAGGTACGGCGCGTTCGGCCGTCCGCGATAGGGAGCGGGGGTCAGGAAGGGCGCGTCGGTCTCCACGAGGACGAGGCCGAGGGGCGCCACGGCGAGCGCGTCGCGCAGCGGCTGCGCGTTCTTGAAGGTCACGTTGCCCGCGAACGACATGAAGTACCCGGCGCGCGCGCAGACCTCGGCCATCGCCGTGTCGCCCGAGAAGCAGTGGAAGACGGTCCGCTCGGGCGCGCCCTCCTCCTGCAGGATGCGCAGCACGTCGGCGTGGGCGTCACGGTCGTGGATGACCAGCGCCTTGCCGTGCCGCTTCGCGATCTCGATGTGCGCGCGGAAGGAGTACTCCTGGGCGGCCTTGCCCTCGGGGCCCGTGCGGAAGGAGTCGAGTCCGGTCTCGCCGACGCCCTTGACGTGCGGGAGGGCGGCGAGGCGGTCGATCTCGGCGAGCGCCTCGTCCAGGGCCGCGTCCCCGCCCGGCTCCCGCGCGCCCTGCCGCGACCAGCCGGCAGGGTCCCCGTGCACGATGCGCGGCGCCTCGTTGGGGTGCAGCGCCACCGTGGCGTGCACGGCGTCGTACGCGGCGGCCGTCTCGGCGGCCCAGCGCGAGCCCTTCACGTCGCAGCCCACCTGCACGACCGTGGTCACGCCGACCGACGCGGCCTTGGCGAGGCCCTCCGCCACCGTCCCGGACTGCATGTCGAGGTGGGTGTGCGAGTCGGCGACGGGCACGCGGAGGGGTTCGGGAAGGGGCGGCGGGGCGTTCTTGCCGGACTCTGGGGAAGGCATGCCCCGATCCTACGAAAGGGGTAGGCCGCGCCTGGTCCGGGACGGCCCGGCCCCAGCGCTCACCCCGCCTTGCGGTGGTGGAACGGGTGCAGCAGGTCCGAGAGGTGCCAGTGCTGGTGCTCCCCGGGCTCTGCCGGTTCCGTCCGCGGCGCGTCGGCGCCGTCCGCGACCGGCTGCGGCGCCCGGCGGCGCGGCCGGTGCAGGGAGCTCTGCGCGGAGGAGACCTGGCCGGGGCGCATGATGCGCAGTATGTGGCTGTCGCAGTTCCCGCAGGTGGGCCGGCTCAGCGGCGAGGGCACGACCTGGCCGCCCGCCACGTACATCACGAACTCGTTGCCGTCCCCGTCCAGATGGTGCTCTATCTCGTACGACTGCTCCCAGCCGTGCCCGCATCGCATGCAGGCGAAGGAATAGGACTCGTGCACGACGGCGGTCGCCGCACCCCGGCCGGTCCGCGCGATGTCGGGGCCGGGTGCCGCGCCGCGGCCGGTCCCCCCTGCGATCTCACTACTCATGCCGCTCTCCTCTTGTCCTCCGGACAAGCGCCCGCGCGGGGCGGGGATCCCCCTGAATCCCGCGGGTCCCGCTGCGGGCGGGGACGGGTGTGTCCCCTCCCCCAGTGGACGCCTTCACCAGCGCGAACGCAGCAAGCCCTGTCGAGTGTTGGAGGCGATTTGGACTTCGCTTGCCCAAGGGGTCCCGGTCACGGCGCGCGGCTTTGCCTTCCACGGCATCCCTTTGCCCACCCATGGGGCGCACGCTCATGGGAGATGCACCCTGCTCAGCGGGGGTGTGAGCCCCCTGCGAGCCGTCCGGGCGCCGGGGCGCGCCCCGTTCCGTTCCGCGGCCGCCGCCGGGCCGGGGCGGGTCGCGGAGCGTCCGCCGGAGACGGGGCGGCGCTCACCCGGACCCGTCGGCGTTCTTCGCGGCAACGACCGCGTCGAAGACCTCCCGCTTCGGCAGGCCCGCCTCCGCGGCCACCGCCGCGATCGCCTCCTTGCGCCGCTCCCCGGCCTCCTCCCGCGCCCGTACCCGCCGCACCAGCTCGGCCGCGTCCGGCTCCCCTGCGGCCCTCTCCCCGACCCCCTCCACGACGACGGTGATCTCGCCCCGCACGCCCTCGGCGGCCCACTCCGCCAGCTCGCCCAGGGGGCCACGCCTGACCTCCTCGTACGTCTTGGTCAGCTCGCGGCAGACCGCGGCCCGGCGCGTGGCGCCGAACACCTCGGACATGGCGGCGAGGGACGCCGCCAGCCGGTGCGGCGCCTCGAAGAAGACCATCGTGCGCCGCTCCTCGCCGACCTCGCGCAGCCGCGACAGCCGCTCGCCCGCCTTGCGGGGCAGGAACCCCTCGAAGCAGAACCGGTCGACGGGCAGCCCCGACAGCGCGACCGCGGTGAGCACCGCGGACGGCCCCGGCACGGCGGTGACCCTGATCTCCTTCTCGACGGCGGCGGCGACCAGCCGGAAGCCGGGGTCGGACACGGACGGCATCCCCGCGTCCGTCACGAGCAGCACGCGGGCGCCCCCGGCCAGGGCCTCGACCAGCTCGGGGGTGCGGGCCGACTCGTTGCCCTCGAAGTACGACACGACGCGCCCGGCCGGCTGCACGCCCAGCGCCTGGGTGAGCCGCCGCAGCCGGCGGGTGTCCTCGGCGGCGATCACATCGGCGGTGGCCAGCTCCTGCGCGAGCCGCGGCGGCGCGTCCTCGATGTCCCCGATGGGAGTGCCGGCGAGGACCAGGGTTCCGGGCGTTACTGTCACGTTTCCATCCTCCCAGGCGCCATGCACGGGACTCACACAGACGTGTTCCCTACGATGGCGCGGTGACCAGTACCGCGTCCTCCACGGACACCCGGCAGGGCCAGGCCACCGAAGACCAGCCGCCGTCCTGGCACCAGAGGCTGCGCCGCTTCGGATACACGGGGCGCTCAAGAGGCGACGTCCGCGACCGGCTGGTGCCGCCGTTCAGCGAGCCCAGCCCACGCCTGTGGGCGGCGATCGGCCTGCGCAAGGAGGTCACCGACCGCATCACGCGCTGGTCGGCCTGGGGCGGCCCGCTGCTCGTGACCCTCGTGGCCGGGCTGCTGCGGTTCTGGAACCTGGGCAGCCCTCGGGCGGTGATATTCGACGAGACGTACTACGCCAAGGACGCCTGGACGCTCGTCCACAACGGATACGAGGCGAACTGGGCGAAGAACGCCAACGAGCTGGTCCTCCAGCACCACGGCCATGTCGCGATCCCCACGGACGCCGCGTACGTGGTGCATCCGCCGGTCGGCAAGTACGTCATCGGGCTCGGCGAACTGGTCTTCGGGTTCAACCCGTTCGGCTGGCGCTTCATGACCGCCCTGCTGGGCACGCTGGCGGTGCTGCTGCTGTGCCGCATCGGCCGCCGCCTGTTCCGCTCGACCTTCCTGGGCTGCCTGGCTGGCGCACTGCTGGCGGTGGACGGCCTGCAGTTCGTGATGAGCCGCACCTCGCTGCTCGACGGCGTCCTGGAGTTCTTCGTGCTGGCGGCCTTCGGCGCTCTGCTCGTCGACCGGGACAGGGCGCGCGCACGGCTGGCGGCGGCGCTGCCGGCGGACGCGGACGGCCGGGTGCGCCCCGACGCGTACACGGCGGAGACGACCCGCTTCGGCCTCCGCCCCTGGCGCTGGCTGGCGGGCCTGCTGCTCGGCCTGGCGATCGGCACCAAGTGGAACGGCCTCTACATCCTGGCGGCCTTCAGTGTGATGGCGGTCCTGTGGGACGTGGGGGCGCGCCGGGTCGCAGGTGCCCGCCGCCCGTACCTGACGGTCCTCAAGCGCGACACCGGCCTGGCGTTCCTGGCGACGGTCCCGGTCGCGCTGGCCGTCTACCTCGCCTCCTGGACCGGCTGGATCCTGTCGCCCGCCGACGGCTCCGGCGGCTACTTCCGCAACTGGGCGGCCACCGACGGCAAGGGCGGCCACTTCACCTTCCTGCCCGACTGGCTGCGCAGCCTGTGGCACTACGAGCACGAGGTCTACCTGTTCCACGTCCACCTGTCGTCGCCGCACACGTACCAGTCGAATCCGTGGAGCTGGATCGTGGTGGGCCGCCCGGTCTCGTACTTCTACGAGTCCCCGTCCCCGGGCGAGGCAGGCTGTCCCGCCGACGCGGGCGAGAAGTGCGCACGCGAGGTCCTCGCGATCGGCACACCGCTGCTGTGGTGGGCGGCCTGCTTCGCAATCCTGTACGTCCTGTGGCGGTGGGCGCTGCGCCGCGACTGGCGGGCCGGGGCGATCGCCTGCGGCATCGCGGCCGGCTATCTGCCCTGGTTCCTGTACCAGGAGCGCACGATCTTCTACTTCTACGCGGTCGTCTTCGTCCCGTTCCTGTGCCTGGCGGTCGCCATGATGATCGGCGGCATCCTGGGCCCGCCCGGATCGACCGAACGCCGCCGGGTCGTGGGAGCGGCGGGCGCGGGCGTCCTGGTCCTGCTGGTCGCCTGGAACTTCATCTACTTCTGGCCGATCTACACGGGCACGACGATCCCGATCGAGCAGTGGCGGTCGCGGATGTGGCTGGACACCTGGATCTAGAAGACTCACCAAGATCTTCATGAGCCTTCTAGTGCCCCGGCAGGCGGCGTCTGCCCGTCAAGGAGCGGCGTCGTGGGGGTCCCCCCCGGTCGAGCGGAGCCGGGCGTGGGGGAGCGTTCTCTGGGCGTGCCGGCCGGAAGTCCTCGTACCGGACGTACCCGGGCTTTCGGCCGGTGCGGTGTGTGGGGGTGCCCCCTGCTCGAAGAGCCCAGGGAAGCGTGCCGGGCGTCGCGACGGGGCGAACGCCGGCTGTCGGAGCACCAGCCGTCCGGCGCGGCCCCCACCCGGGCGCGGCGTCCAGCCGCGGGCCCGGGCGGGGGTCTCCCGCTCCCCGCCTCAGGTGCCGCCGTCGGTCGGCATGGCGGGCTGCTCCGTCGGCATGGCCGGCTGCTCGGTGGGCATGGCGGGCTGCTCCGTCGGCATGGCCGGCTGCTCCGTCGGCATGGCCGGCTGCTCCGTCGGCTCTGTCGTCGGCTCCGTGGTCGGCTCCGTGGTCGGCTCCGTCGTCGGCTCCGTCGTCGGCTCCGTCGTCGGCTCCGTCGTCGGCTCCGTCGTCGGCTCCGTCGTCGGCTCCGTCGTGGTCGGCTCCGTCGTCGGCTCCGTCGTCGGCTCCGTCGTGGTCGTCGGCGGAGTGGTCGGCGGCAGCGTCACCACGAGGACCGCAGGAGGGGGATTCGAAGGCGTCGGAACTCGGACCAGCAGCGGCACGTACACGATCTGCCCGCCCCTGTACACACGCTTGTGCCTGACCTCGTAGCAGATGATGACGTTCGGATTGGCGTGCGTCCGATAGCACCGCAGGACGCCGGGCGCGAGGCGCGAATCCCGCGATGACGCACCGGCGTCCGCCGCGGATATACCCCATGCGCCGACTGCCAGGCACGAGGTGGCCGTCACCGCTACGCCGATGTTCCGGAAGAGCCTCTTGTTCATCTTCTTCATCCCACCTCTCGAACGGAGTGGAGTGCGACTCAAGCGTCACGCCACAGCCCGCGAAGATCGAGAGGCAGAACGACCGACCGGCGTGGGAAGAATTACCCGTCGTCCACGACCTCGCCGCCCACGCCGTGCTGGAGCGCCAGGCGCGTGAGGTCGGCCCTGCGGCGGAATCCGGTCTTGCTGCCCAGCCGGTCCAGATGTGAATGCACCGTGTGCTCGCTGATATTCAGTTTCGAGGCGATTTCCCGGTCGGTGGCCCCACTTGCGACAAGCTCCAGAATCTGCCTTTCCCGGCCGGTGATGCGGGGAGGATTCTTGTGCCGGCCCCGGTGACCGATGAAACCGGTGGCGAAGTAACTCCGGCCGGAGGCGACCGAACGCACCGCCGCCAGCAGTTCGCCTTCGCCCGTCCGCTGGCTCAGGTAGCCCCGGGCACCGGCCTCGATGGACGGGACGAGATCGTTCTGCGTGGTGGAGCCCGACACCACGACGACCCGGTGCCCCTCCTCGTGCAACCGGGCGATGATGTCGCACGTCTCGCTGACCGGGGCCTGCACATTGAGCAGGACGACGTCCGCGTCCCCCACCTCGTGGCGCCGCGCGCCGACCCGCCCGACGGGCGCCGTTCTCTCCAGGTCCGGAGCGCCGTCGATCACGTGAGCGAGGCCGTGCCGAAGAAGCGGGCAGTCGGAGACGATGGCTACGTGCGTCGGATGCGGGCTCATCGAGGTCCTGTGGGTAGGGGCAGCGGCCACATGACGGGCACCGTGACGGGCAACCGGCCCGACCGCTTCACCCCAAGGATCGCCACCTCGGCACCGGTCGGCATGCCGGACTGGTCCGTCCGGGCGCCATCGGAGGTCGCTCTTCGGACAACATCCGGTCACACGGCTCACAACCGCCTCTCGGGCCGCTTACAGTGCGAGCTCTACGGGGAGGGGGCGACGCGTCATGCGCAAGGGGGTCAAGGCCGCCATAGTCGGCGGGGTGCTCGCGGTGATGGTGGGAGGGGCCGGGTACGGGGCCTACAACCTCCTGTCCGCGCTGGACGGGGGCGCGGGCGGAGTCGGCGGGCCCGCGCCGGTGAAGACCGGGCCGCCGTCCGCGAGCGAGGTCAAGGAGGCGAGTGCCAAGTTCTTCGCCGCCTGGGCGAAGGGCGACGCGGCCACCGCGGCCTCGTACACGAACAACGCCGCGGCCGCGGAGCAGCTGCTGACCGCGTACGGCAGCAGCGCGCACATCACCGGGGCGCACATCACGCCGGGCGAGCGGAAGGGGCGCTCGGTGCCGTTCTCCGTGAAGGCGACGGTGTCCTACGGGGGAAAGTCCAAGCCGCTCGCCTACGACAGCACGCTGACCGTCGTGCGCGGGCTGACCACCGGGCGGGCGCTGGTCGACTGGCAGCCGTCCGTCGTCCACCCCGCCCTGCGCACGGGCGACACGCTCGTCACCGGTGAGGCCGCGACCCCGCCGGTCGAGGCGGTCGACCGGCACGGGGCGGTGCTGACGAAGGAGAGGTACCCGTCCCTGGGACCGATCCTGGACGCGCTGCGCGCCAAGTACGGCGACACGGCCGGCGGCGCGCCCGGCATCGAGCTGTCCGTCCGGCACGCCGACGCTAAGGCGCCCGGAAAGACACTGCTGACGCTCGCCGAGGGTTCGCCCGGCAAGCTCCACACCACGCTGAGCGCCTCCGTGCAGGCCGCGGCGGAGCGGGCGGTGGAGCGGTACGCGGAGTCGTCGGTCGTGGCGGTGAAGCCGAGCACGGGCGAGGTGCTCGCCGTCGCCAACCACCGCAGGGACGGGTTCAACGCCGCCTTCGAGGGGCGTCTCGCGCCCGGCTCGACGATGAAGATCATCAGCGCGGCGACGCTGATCGACAACGGCATCACCACCATGAACGGGCCGGCGCCCTGCCCGGAGACGGCGGTGTGGCAGAGCCAGACGTTCCACAACCTCGAAGGACTGGCACCCGACGAGAAGGCGACGCTGGCGGGCAGCTTCATGCGGTCGTGCAACACGGCCTTCGTGAAGTACGCGGACGAGGTGAAGGTCGACTCGCTCACCCGGGAGGCCGAGGACCGCTTCGGGCTGGGGCGGGACAACTGGAAGACCGGCATCGTCTCCTTCGACGGCTCGGTGCCCGCCTCCGGCGGCCCGGACACCGCGGCCAACCTGATCGGCCAGGGCCAGGTGCAGATGAGCCCGCTGAACATGGCGTCGGTCACGGCCACCGCGATCACGGGCGTGTTCCGGCAGCCGTACCTGGTCCCGCCGAAGCTCGACCACCGCGAACCGGCCACCGCCAAGGGCCTGTCCCGGGGCACCGTCGCCCAGTTGAAGGCGATGATGCGGCTGACGGCGACCCGGGGGACGGCCGCGCACGTGATGGCCGGGCTCGGCGGCGACATCGGTGCGAAGACGGGGTCCGCGGAGGTCGACGGGCAGAGCAGGTCCAACAGCTGGTTCACGGGATACCGGAACGACATCGCGGCGGCGGCCATGAGCCAGGAGGGCGGGCACGGCGGCGACGCGGCCGGTCCGATCGTCGCAGCTGTGCTACGAACCGGCGGCTGACGTCACCCTTGTCACCGCGGGACTCTAGGGTGGTGGTTCTCGTTGAGGAGCGTGGGGCACCGGGGGACCAGGGGACTGCGGAGGATCGTGAGCTGTGGGCAAGAGAAGACGCGTGGCCGAGCGCAAGAAGGGCCGGCCGCTGCTGATCGGCGGGCTGTTCGCCGTCGTCGGTGTGGGCACGGCGGCCGGCGCGTACAGCCTGCTGGGCGGCGGCGCCGCGGCCGACGACGGCACGGCGACCACGGCCCACCACGTGAAGACGGGCCCGCTGTCCGCGTCCGAGGTCCACACGACGGCCACCGCGTTCCTCACGGCCTGGCAGCGGGGCGACGTCGCCAGGGCGGCGGCGGCCACGGACGACACGGCCGCCGCCACCCGGCTGCTGACGGGCTACGGCAAGGACGCGCACATCACGGGCGTGACCCTCACCCCCGGCACGCCGTCCGGGGCGACGGTCCCGTTCTCCGTGCACGCCACCGTCTCCTATCAGGGACGGAGCAAGCCGCTGGCCTACGGGTCGAAGCTGACGGTGGTGCGCGGAGCCCAGGACGGTGAGCCGGTGGTGCGCTGGCAGCCGTCGGTGGTGCACCCGGACCTGGCCGAGGGCGACCGCCTGGTGACGGGCGAGGCGGGTACGCCGCCGGTCAAGGCCCTCGACCGCCACGGCGGCGAACTCACCGCCGCCAAGTACCCGTCGCTCGGCACGGTGCTGGACGGCCTGCGCGAGAAGTACGGCAAGAAGGCCGGCGGCACGGCGGGCATCGAGCTGCGGATCGTGCGCAAGGCGGCGGCGAAGGGCACCGAGAAGACGCCCGACAAGACGCTGGTGACCCTCAGCGAGGGCACGCCCGGCACCGTGCGGACCACGCTGAGTCCGGTGCTGCAGGCGAAGGCCGAGCAGGAGGTGGCGGGGAAGGACAAGGCGTCCGTCGTCCTCATGCGCCCCTCGACGGGGGAGATCCTGGCGGTGGCGAACTCGGGCCACGGCTTCAACGTGGCCTTCCAGGGCTCCCTCGCGCCGGGTTCGACGATGAAGATCGTGACGTCGACGCTGCTGTTCGAGAAGGGCCTGGCGAAGGCGGACAAGGAGCACCCCTGCCCGAAGTACGTGACGTACGGCGGCTGGAAGTTCCACAACGACAACAAGTTCGAGCTCAAGAACAGCACGTTCAAGACGAGCTTCGCGGTGTCCTGCAACACGGCCTTCATCAGCCAGGCGGAGAAGCTCGGCAACGACGACCTCACCAGGGTCGCCCAGCAGATCTACGGCCTGAGCATGGACAACTGGTCGATCGGAGTCCCGTCCTTCGACGGCTCGGTCCCGGTGCAGAGCGCGGCCCCGATGGCGGCCTCCCTGATCGGCCAGGGCGGCGTCCGCATGAACCCGCTGAACATGGCCTCGGTGGTCTCCACGGCCAAGACGGGTGTCTTCCACCAGCCGTACCTGGTCTCCCCCTCGGTGGACAACCGCACCCTGGCGAGGGCGACCCGCACGATGTCGGCGTCGACGCAGGCCCAGTTGAAGGAGGTCCTGCGGTACACGGCCGCGGCGGGCACGGCGGCCAGGGCGATGGCGGGCCTCGGACCGGACGACGGCGCGAAGACGGGCTCGGCGGAGGTCGACGGCCAGGAGCAGCCCAACGGCTGGTTCACCGCCTGGAAGGGCGATCTGGCCGCCGCGGGCGTGGTGCAGGCGGGCGGCCACGGCGGCGACTCCGCGGGGCCGATCGTGGCGGCGCTGCTGCGGGCGGGAAGCTGACGCGCGCGGCCGGGAGCCCGCTAACCCTGTCGCCCGCGCCGTACGCCCACCGCTAGCGTGACGTCCATGACGACGACCGCCGCAGCAGGCTCCGGAGCCCACCCCCGATTCGCCGAGGCCCTCGAAGAGTTGGGGCTCGGCGAACTCCACGCCCGTATCCGCCGTTTCCCCGACGCGACCCGTACGGCCGCCGAGGCCGCCGCCGCGATCGGCTGCGAACTGAGCCAGATCTGCAAGTCGCTCGTCTTCGCCGTTTGGGGGTCCCCCCTGCTCGAACGGGGCCGAGAGCTTGGGGAAGGTGTTCCGGTGCTGGTGCTGATGGACGGGGCGTCCCGGGTGGACGTGGAGCGCGTACGGGAGGAACTGGGGGCCGGGAAGGTCACCCGGGCGGGCGCCGACGTCGTGCGGGAGACCACCGGGTACGCGATCGGCGGCGTACCGCCCTTCGGGCACCGCACGAAGACCCGTGTGCTCGCCGACCGTTCGCTGCTCGGCCACGACACGGTGTGGGCCGCGGCCGGCACCCCGCACACCGTGTTCCCGATGGACCCGAAGACCCTGATCGCCCACGCGGGCGGCACACTGGTGGACGTGCGCGAGCAGTCCGCGTGACACCGGCCGTCACCGCGGCGGTGCTGCTCGCCGCCGTCACGCACGCCGGCTGGAACGCGATCGCGCACCGCATCACCGACAAGCTGGTCGGCTTCACGCTGATCGCAGGCGGAGGGATGCTCATCGGGCTGGCGGCGATCCCGTTCACCGCGCTTCCGGCGGCGCGGGCGTGGCCGTATCTCTTCGTCTCCGCCGCCATCCACATCGCGTACTACGTGCTGCTGATGCGGTCCTTCCGGCTCGGCGACTTCGGACAGGCGTACCCCATCGCGCGCGGCACCGCGCCGCTGGTCGTCACCGTGCTGGCGGCGGTGTTCGCGCACGAGGTGCCGGACGGCTGGGCGGCGGCCGGCATCGCCGTGTCGTGCGCGGGGCTGACCGGAGTCGCGCTGTGGGGCCTGCGCGGCCACCGGCCGGACTGGGCCGCCATCGGCGCCGCGCTCGCGACCGGCCTGACGATCGCGGCGTACACCGTGGTGGACGGGCTGGGCGTCCGGGCGTCGGGGACCCCCCTCGGCTACATCGCGTGGCTCATGGCGGTGCAGGGGGTGGTGATCCCCTCGTACGCCGCTCACCGATGGCGGGGGGACCTGCCCGGCACGCTGCGGCCGTTCGCCACCCTCGGACTGCTGGGCGCGGCCCTGTCCGTGGCCGCGTACGCCCTCGTGCTGTGGGCCCAGACCCGGGCGGAGCTGGCCCCCGTGGCGGCCCTGCGCGAGTCCTCGATCATCGCCGGCGCGGCGATCGGCGCGGTCTTGTTCAAGGAGCGGTTCGGCATGCCGAGGATCGCGGCGGCCGGGCTGCTCGTGGTCGGGATCGGGCTTATGCTGCACGCCGGTTAACCGTTCGGCCGGCCGGCACGTTCACCTCGGGGTGTCCGGCACCGTTGGTGCCGCATCGCCCGGATCGGCAACGACAAGGCGCCTCAGCCGTACGCTGGTCCACGGCCATCGGCCGTGACGCAGCCGCGCCGCGGGAATCGTCCGGATCGGCTGGACACCCTCGCGCACAGTGCCCTACGGCACGGGTCTCGTTCATGGGCCGGGCGGCGCCTCCCCGGGCCCGGGCACGCGCATCGACGCCCAGCCGTTCGCGGGCGGGCGCCAGGCCGTCATCAACGAGTCCGGGCGCGGTCCACTCGACGAGGGGGGAGCAGGACCGCTCATCCGGTCGTCGCAGGGTGAGGGAGACCGGTTGGCGCGCCGTTCGGCCGGCCGGGGCGGGCCCGGGTCCGGCGCGACGGGCCTGTCCACGCCGCCTCCGGGAAGACTCGCGCCCGAGCAAGCATGCTGAGGCACTGCGGCGCGCAGGCGCCGGCGTGCCGATGCGCGACCACCCTTCGTATGAGTCAGGAAGTCGACGTCATGACCGAGAAGCTCACCGTGAGCGTCCTGGGCACCGGGATCATGGGGGCCGCCATGGCCCGCAACCTCGCCCGCGCCGGACACACCGTCCGCGCCTGGAACCGCACCCGCGCCAAGGCCGAGCCGCTGGCCACCGACGGCGTGCACGTCGCCGGCACCCCCGCGCAGGCCGTGCGGGGCGCCGACGTGGTACTGACCGTGCTGCACGACGGCGCCACCGTCCTGGAGGCCATGCGGGAGGCCGCGCCCGCCCTGCGCGCCGGCGCCGACTGGGTGCAGTCGACCACCGCGGGCATCGAGGCCACGGGCGAGCTGGCCGGCTTCGCCCGCGACCACGACCTGGTCTTCTACGACGCCCCCGTGCTCGGCACCCGGCAGCCCGCGGAGGCCGGGCAGCTGACCGTCCTGGCCGCGGGCCCCGCCGGGGACCGGGACACGGTGTCGCTCGTGTTCGACGCCGTGGGCGCCCGCACCGTGTGGACGGGTGAGGACGGCGCGACGGGCAGCGCCAGCCGCCTCAAGCTGGTGGCCAACAGCTGGGTCCTCGCGGCCACCGCCGCGGCCGGCGAGGCGCTGGCCCTGGCCAAGGCGCTCGACGTGGACCCCCAGGCGTTCTTCGACCTCATCGCCGGCGGGCCGCTCGACATGGGATATCTGCACGCCAAGGCCGACCTCGTCCTGAACGACCGGCTGTCCCCGGCGAGTTTCGCGGTGACGACGGCGGAGAAGGACGCCCGGCTGATCGTCCGGGCCGGTGAGCAGCACGGCGTCCGCCTCGACATGGCCGCCGCGAGCGCCGAACGCCTCGCCCGCGCCGCCGCCCAGGGCCACGGCGACGAGGACATGGCCGCGTCCTACTTCGCCAGCTTCGAGGAGGGCGCCCGCTGAGCCGGGCCTGTGCCGTGCGTCGGACGGCCAGGAGGAGCACCCTGGAATCAGCGGTTCCGGAGGTGATCGTCATGATGCACACCGCAGTCGGATGGCATGTGGAACTCGAGTTCGAGGAGGACGACCTGCACACGCGGGCGGCGGCACTGGTACGGCTTCCCGACGGCAGGGAGGTACGGGCCCGCGGGCACGCCAGCCGCCACTTCTCCGACAGTAATCAGCCGCGTGTCGGGGAGGAGATCGCGGGGGCGCGTGCGCTCAACGATCTCGCGATGCAGCTGCTCACGAAGGCGCACGACGAGATCGACGAGGCGTCGGGCAGGACGTCGCGTCCGCTGACGCACTGAGTGCGCGGCCGGTGGGGCCCGTGCGCGGAGTACGCGTGCGGGCACCGCGCCGTCCCGCCCGCGCGGGCTCCTGGGCCGGGGGCGGCTACGCCAGTGACGCGCGCACCGCCCGTACCAGGGCCTGTGCCCGCGGGTCGGCCGTCACGCTCGTGCGGAAGCCGTTGGTGACGTAGCCGAAGGCGATGCCCGAGCCGGGGTCGGCGAAACCGAGGGAGCCGCCGCGGCCCGGGTGACCGAACGAGCCGGGGCCGAGGAGGGGCGAGGTGCTGCCGTGGAGCATGTAGCCGAGGCCGAAGCGGGTGGTGACCACCAGCACCCGGTCGGGTCCCGCGGACGCCTGCGCGCGGGCCTCCTCCAGCGTCCGTGGGGCGAACAGGCGCACCCCGTCGACCTCGCCGGTCAGCGCCGCGTAGAAGCGCGCGAGGGCGTCGGCCGTCGCGATGCCGTTCGACGCGGGCAGGACCGCCGCGCGGTAGGCGGGGTCGTTCTCGTCGGGCAGCGGGGTGATGGCGGCGAAGGCGCGGCGGGTGAGGCTGCCGGGGTCCGCGTACGCCTCGGCGACCGCGCGCTTGGGCCGGACACGCAGGGTGCCGTCCTGGGCTGGTGCCGGAAGGGGGCCGACCCGGCCCACCCGGTGGGTCTGCGCCTCGGGCAGGCCCAGCCACAGGTCGAGCCCCAGCGGCCCGGCGATCTCGTCCGTGATCAAGGCGCCGATGGAACGGCCCGTGACCCGCCGCGCCAGTTCGCCCGTCAGCCAGCCGTATGTGTGCGCGTGATAGCCGTGGTCCGTGCCGGGCTCCCAGGCGGGTGCCTGCGCGGCCAGCACGCGTGCGGCGTGATCGGGGTCGGCCGCCTCGGCGGGCGTGAGCGGCCGGTCGAGCGCCGGTACGCCGGCGCGGTGCGCGAGGACGTGCCGCACCAGCGCGCGCTCCTTGCCGTGCGCCTTGAACTCGGGCCAGTAGTGGCCGACGGGCGCGTCCAGGTCCAGTTCCCCGCGCTCGGCCAGCATCAGCAGGACGGCCGCCGCGACACCCTTGGTCGCCGAGCGCACGATCTGCGCGGTGCCGTGCTCCCAGGGCTGCGCTCCGTCGACGTCGCGCGTGCCTCCCCACAGGTCGACGACCTTGCGGCCGTCGCGGTACACGGCGACCGCCGCGCCGCGCTCCCCCAGTTTCTCGAAGTTCCGTACGAACGCTTCCCTGACCGGTTCGAAGCCCTCGGCCACCACGCCGTGCGCGTCCACGCCCGTGTTCCCTTCACTCGCCTGCGCCCGTCGAGGGAACACTCGCGGACCGCCGTCGATTCCTCGCTGCCCGGAGACGTCCTGGGGCCCGCCCCGGAGACGCCCTGGGGCCCGCCCCGGAGACGGAGCCCGTCCCGGGGACGTCCCGGACGTCTCACCCGGTTGCGGCCGCCGCCCGCACGGAACGGGGATCGAAGCCGAACGGCAGCTCCAGCCGGTGCGCGCGCATGAGCGCCTCGTCGGCGAGCAGTTCGGCCGTCCTTCCGTCGGCCGCGATCACCCCCTCGCTGAGGATCAGCGAGCGCGGACACAGCTCCAGCGCGTACGGCAGGTCGTGTGTGACCATCAGGACCGTGACGTCCAGCGACCGCAGGATGTCGGCGAGTTCGCGCCGCGAGGCGGGGTCGAGATTCGACGACGGCTCGTCCAGTACCAGGATCTCCGGCTCCATGGCGAGCACGGTCGCCACGGCCACCCGGCGCCGCTGGCCGAAGGAGAGGTGGTGCGGCGGGCGGTCCTTGAAGTCCGCCATGCCGACCTGTTCGAGGGCCCGGTCGACGCGCGCCTCCAGCTCAGCGCCCTTGAGGCCGGCCGCCGCGGGCCCGAAGGCCACGTCTTCCCGGACCGTGGGCATGAAGAGCTGGTCGTCGGGGTCCTGGAAGACGATGCCGACCCTGCGGCGGATCTCGGCCATGTGCTTCCTGCCCACGGGCAGCCCGGCCACCGTCACGGTGCCGGTGCCTCCGGTCAGGATGCCGTTGAGGTGCAGCACGAGCGTGGTCTTCCCGGCACCGTTCGGCCCGAGCAGTGCGACCCGCTCGCCGCGCGCGAGGGAGAAGTCGACGCCGAAGAGGGCCTGGTGTCCGTCCGGGTAGGCGAAGGCCAGCCCGGCCACGTCCAGGGACGGGTGCGGCGACGGGGGCGGCGAAGCATTCACAGGGTCCATCCCAGCAGGCAGACGACGAGGGCGGTGAGGGGCAGGGCGAGGGCGTACGACCACTGGGCGCGGGACGCGGTCACCTCGTCGATGACGGGCATGGAACCGGCGTACCCCCGGCTGACCATGGCCAGGTGCACCCGCTCGCCGCGCTCGTACGAGCGGATGAAGAGGGCGCCCGCGGACTTCGCGAGCACGCCCCAGTGGCGGATGCCGCGCGCCTCGAAACCGCGCGACTCGCGGGCGATCCGCATCCGGCGCATCTCGTCGGTGATGAGGTCGCCGTAGCGGATCATGAAGGACGCGATCTGCACGAGGAGCGGCGGGAGCCTCAGCCGCTGGAGCCCGAGGAGCAGTTCGCGCAGTTCGGTGGTGGCGGCGAGGAGGACGGAGGCGGCGACGCCGAGCGTGCCCTTGGCGAGCACGTTCCACGCCCCCCACAGCCCTCCGGTGCTCAGCGACAGCCCGAGGACCTCGACGCGCTCGCCCCCGGCCACGAACGGCATGAGCACGGCGAAGGCGACGAACGGGACCTCGATCAGCAGCCGCCGCAGCAGGAATCCGGCGGGCACCCGGGCGGCGCGGGCGACCAGGCCGAGGAGGACGGCGTACAGCGCGAACGCCCACATCGCCTCCCGTGGCGTGGAGACCACGACCACCACGAAGGCGAAGGCGGCGGCGAGCTTGGTGTGCGGCGGCAGGGCGTGCACCGGGGAATTCCCGTTCCGGTAGAGCCTGTGAGCGTGTCCAGCCCCCATGTCAGCCCGCCTGCGAGGGTTCGGCGGCGGCGGTACGGCGGCGGCGCACGGCCCAGAACACCGTGCTGCCGACGACGAGGGTGGCCCCGACGCCGATCGCGCCCGCGAGGCCGCCGGAGAGGCGGGCGTCGGCGATGTCCCTGACGCCGTAGCCGGCGAGCGGGGAGCCGGAGGACGCGTGCTTCCGCGCCGTGTGGGCGATGCCCTGGTCGACGGCGACCTTCTCCAGGCCGTCCGGGCTGGCGGAGGCGTAGAAGCTGACGAAGCCGGCGAGGACGAGCGAGGTGACCAGACCGGTGATCCAGAGCGTGCGGCGGGACCGGCCGGCGGACACGGGCACGGGCTCGGCCGCGGGCGCGTCGACCAGCTCACCGCCGACGCGCAGCTTGAGCCGCTGTCGCAGGCCCCGGGCGCCGTGCACCAGATCGGGCCGTACGGCGACGACGGCGCCGACGGTGAGGGCGGTGATGGCGGCCTCACCGATGCCGATGAGGATGTGGACCCCGATCATCGCGGTGGCGACCTTGCCGATGGGCACGTCGGTGGTGCCGCCGACCGCGTAGATCAGGGTGAAGGTGACGGCGGCGGCCGGGACGGAGACCAGGGCGGCGAGGAAGGAGGCGGCGGTAATGGACCGGCGGCCACGGGGAAGGAGCCTGACCAGCACACGGAAGACGGCGTAGGAGACGACGGTCGTCACGATCGCCATGTCGGTGATGTTGACGCCGAGGGCGGTGAGGCCGCCGTCGGCGAACAGGATGCCCTGCATGAGAAGCACGACCGAGACGCACAGGACCCCGGTCCAGGGTCCGACGAGTATGGCGGCCAGCGCGCCGCCGAGCAGATGCCCGCTGGTCCCGGCGGCGACCGGGAAGTTCAGCATCTGCACGGCGAAGATGAACGCGGCCACCAGGCCGGCGAGGGGGGCGGTGCGCTCGTCGAGTTCGCGCCGGGCGCCCCTGAGGCTTACGGCGAGGGCACCCGCGGCGACGAGTCCGGTCGCGGCGGAGGTGGGGGCGTCGATGAATCCGTCGGGCACATGCACCGGTCGAGGATACCCCGCTATTGCGAATGGATTGCAAGAGCCACCAGGTCGTGAGAACGACCCGGTCCACATCAGGAGCGTTTTTCATCCGCATATGCGACATTTAGGAGGTAGCGGAATCATAGCTTCTGCTTTGGTGACGCAACGTGAGGAGTCGAACCGATGTCCGTAGTGGAACAGTACGCGCGTGCCCACGTCATCACCGACTCCCCGGAATCCCTCGACCCCGTTCCCGCCCTGCTCCGCTATGACCCCGACACGGACCCCCGCTCGGTCCACGTGGGCCTGCCGGGCCCCCACGAGTGGACGTTCTCCCGGGAGCTCCTGGAGAAGGGCCTGCGCGCGCCGACGCGCAGGGGCGGCGTGCACATCTGGCCGTGCGGCCGGGTCCAGGCGGTGATGGAGTTCCACACGGCGGCGGGCGTCGAGGTGGTGCAGTTCGAGTCGAAGGCCCTGATCCGCTTCCTGCAGCGGACGTATCTGGCGGGGGCGGGCGCGATGGCGCGGCAGGTGTCCCAGAGGTGAGCACTGGCTAGGCTGACCGGCATGTTCATCCTCGAACTCACCTACGTCGCCCCGGCCGAGCGTGTCGATGCCGCCCTGGCGGACCATGTCGCATGGCTTGAGCGGCAGTACGAGGCCGGAGTCTTCCTCGCCTCGGGCCGCAAGGTGCCGCGGGACGGCGGAGTGATCGTCGCGGTCGGCGAGAACCGTGCGGCCATGGAGACCCTCGTGGCGAGCGACCCGTTCGTCGTCGGGAAGGTGGCCGACTACCGGATCATCGAGTTCCTGGCCACGAAGACGGCCCCGCCCCTGGCGCCCTACCGTCAGCAGCTGCCCTCGTAGCCGGCGGTCACGCAGCACGATCCGTTTCGGGCTGCCGACCCGGCCCGAAACGGTTGACTTGCGCTGGAGCGCGCTCCAGGTCGTAGCGTCGCAGACACCGCGTGCACGAGGCCCGTGTCGCCCGGTGCCCTTCACGGGGTGCCGGGCAACGGAATCCGTCGTTGGATGGATGAGGGCTCTCGTGCCGTCCGGACGACGAACGACAATGCAGGGAAGGGCTGGGACACAGCATGCAGAAGCGCAGTCTGCGGGACCTGAGGGTATCGGCCATCGGCCTGGGGTGCATGGGCATGTCCGCCTTCTACGGATCCGCCGACCAGGAGGAGGGGATCGCGACCATCCGGCGCGCCCTCGACCTCGGGGTGGACTTCCTCGACACCGCGCAGATGTACGGGCCGCTCACCAACGAGTCGCTCGTCGGCGAGGCGATCCGGGGGCATCGCGACGAGTACGTGATCGCGACGAAGTTCAACAACCGGATGGACGACGCCGTACCCGGCGACATCAGCACCGTCGGCCCGCAGGACGGCTCGGCCGAGCACGTCCACAGCTCGGTCCACGGCTCCCTGAAGCGTCTGGGGACCGACCACATCGACCTGTACTACCAGCACCGGGTCGACCCGAACGTGCCCATCGAGGAGACGGTCGGCGCGCTGGGCGAGCTGGTCGCCGAGGGCAAGGTGCGGTACATCGGGCTGAGCGAGGCGAGCGCGGAGACCATCCGGCGCGCCCACGCCGTGCACCCGATCACCGCCGTGCAGAGCGAGTACTCGCTGTGGTCACGGGACGTGGAGGCCGAGGTGCTGCCCGCCTGCCGGGAGCTGGGCATCGGCTTCGTACCGTACTCGCCGCTCGGCCGCGGGTTCCTCGCCGGGCGGTTCGCCTCGCCGGACGAGCTGGACGCGAACGACTGGCGCCGCGAAAACCCGCGATTCCAGGACGCCAACCTGGAAGCGAACCTGCGGCTGGCGGCGAAGGTGAAGGAGATCGCCGCCGAGAAGGACGTGGCCCCGGCCCAGCTCGCCATCGCCTGGGTGCTGGCCCAGGGCGAGGACCTGGTGCCCATCCCGGGCACCAAGCGCCGCACCTACCTGGAACAGAACGCCGCCGCGGTCGACATCGCGCTGACCGAGGAGGACCTGGCCCGCATCGACGCGGAGCTGCCCGAAGCGGCGGGAGAGCGGTATGACGAGGCAGGGATGCGGGCCGTCAATCTCTAGCGCCTGGCCGGGGCACCGGCGTGGCTGACGTCGATCCCACCGGGCGCAGCGCCGGCCGGCCGTGCGCCGGGCGTCCAGCCGTGCGCCGGGCGTCCATCTGTATCAGCTCGGCCGTTGCACAGGAATGTGATTGCGCTCAGCTCTCGGAGACGTGGGTGACGAAGCCCGTCCAGGTGGCGGGAGCCACGGTGAGGGGAGGGGCCTGGGGGCTTTGAGCCACGGATGTGGACGGTGGTGGGGGCTATCGCGACCTCCACGCAGTCGTTGCCCGGCGCCTGCTCGATGAAGGCCAGAGACTCCCCCGGCGTGAGTGCCCGAGCCCGGACGGTGCCAGTACAGGCCGCCCCCGCTCCTCGTGGTCGTCTGCAACGACTGGGGTACCGCCGCGTGGGCCTCCCGCCCGGTGGACATCGGCCCACCGGAGTGGCCCGCCCCGGCCCGTGCGCCCCCTGGTGCCGGGCCCGGACCAAGTAGCCGCCGGCCGCGACGCGACAGCCCAGGGCCAGGGCGGGAAGCCCCGGGCCGCCGAAATCTGGAGGGACCTCGTGGCCGTGGACACTTCCTTCCGGAGACCGGGCTGAAGGCCGCGCCGCCGACGTGCTGCGCATCCTCGACCGCCGCGGCATCCCCCCTCCGACGCCGACCGCGACCGCGTCACCTCCTGCCGCGGCCTCGACATCCCCACCCGCTGGTTCGACCGCGCCTTCACCGCCGACTCCACCGCCGCCTCCGCCGCCGCCTCCGCCGCCGCCTCCGCCGCCGAGGTGTTCGCCGCCGTACGACGAGCCCGGCGGCGACGAGCGGCTCTGAGCGCCCGTCACGGCACGCGTGGCAGGGCGCCCCCACCACCCGTGGTGTGGCAGGGCGCCCCACCACCCGTGGGGCCCCCTGTCGGCGTCAGGCGCTCTCGCTCAGACCCGTACCAGCTCCCGGTCCTGGTCCTCGTCCGGGTCCCTGCGCCCCTCGTCGGCGAACGTGCGCAGCCTCTCCCCCTCCACGTCCACGTTCGGCAGCGCCCGGTCCAGCCACGCCGGGAGCCACCAGGCCTTCCGGCCCAGCAGTGCCAGCACCGCCGGCACGAGTGCCATCCGTACCACGAACGCGTCGAAGAACACCGCGATCGCCAGGCCGAAGCCGATCATCTTGATCATCGACTCGCTGGAGCCGATGAAGCCGGAGAACACGGCGATCATGATGACCGCGGCCGCGGTGACGACCCGCGCGCCGTGCTTGAAGCCGGTCACGACCGCCTGGCCGGGGCTCTCCCCGTGGACGTACGCCTCGCGCATGCGGGTCACGAGGAAGACCTCGTAGTCCATCGCCAGGCCGAAGACCACGCCCACCATGAAGATCGGCATCATCGACATGATCGGGCCGGTCTCCTCGACGCCCACGAGGCCGGAGAACCAGCCCCACTGGAACACCGCGACGACCGCGCCCAGCGCCGCCGCCACCGAGAGCAGGAAGCCGAGCGCAGCCTTCAGCGGGACCAGGATCGAGCGGAAGACCACGATCAGGAGGAGGAAGGCGAGGCCCACCACCAGCGCGAGGTAAGGGATCAGCGCGTCGTTCAGCTTCTGCGAGACATCGATGTTCATCGCCGTCGTGCCCGTGACGAGCACCTTCGCGTCGGTGTCCGCCGTGATGCCGGCGCCCTGGGCGCGGATGCCGTGCACCAGGTCCTCGGTGGTGGCCGAGGACGGCTTGGAGTCGGGGATCACCGTGAGCATCGCCGTGTCGCCGGACTTGTTGTACGTCGCGGGTGTCACCGTGGCGACGTTCCCGAGGCGCTCGATGTCGTTCGTCACCGTCGTGACCGCCGCCTTGGGGTCGTCGCTCGCCTTCGCGTCGACGACGACCAGCAGCGGACCGTTGAAGCCGGGGCCGAACCCGTCGGAGAGGAGGTCGTAGGCCCGGCGCTGGGTCGTGGACACCGGCTGGGAACCGTCGTCCGGCAGGCCCAGCTCCAGCGACGAGGCCGGAACCG
Organism: Streptomyces caeni; assembly: GCF_042678285.1. Classification (NCBI taxonomy): domain Bacteria; kingdom Bacillati; phylum Actinomycetota; class Actinomycetes; order Kitasatosporales; family Streptomycetaceae; genus Streptomyces; species Streptomyces caeni. Next base: position 39,896 of record NZ_JBHUDX010000090.1, on the reverse strand, counting down.
CCGCCGCACCCAGGCCGATGACGCCGAGGAGCAGGACCGCGAGGGGGCGGCGCACGACGAAGCTCGCCCAGCGGGCGCCCATGTTCGGCCTGTTCCGCGCGGCGGTGGTCCGGCGGCCGCCCAGCAGCCTGTTCTTCTCGCCCGCCGGCTTGACCCTGCGGCCCGCGTAGCCCAGCAGCGCCGGGATCATCGTCAGCGCGATCAGGACCGCGATGGCGACCGTGCCCGCCGCGGCGAGGCCCATCTTCGTCAGCATGGGGATGTTCACCACGGCCAGGCCCGCCAGCGCGATCACGACGGTCAGGCCCGCGAACACCACCGCCGAGCCCGCCGTGCCGACCGCCCGGCCCGCGGCCTCCTCGCGGTCGCGGCCCTCGGCCAGCTCGGCGCGGTAGCGGGAGACGATGAACAGGGCGTAGTCGATGCCCACCGCCAGGCCGATCATCATCGCCAGGGTGGAGGTGGTCGAGCCCAGGTCCAGGACGTCGGCCAGCGCGGTGATCGTGGACACACCGATACCGACGCCGATCAGGGCCGTGAGCAAGGGCAGCCCGGCCGCGATCAGCAGACCGAAGGTGATGACGAGGACGACCGCGGCGACCGCGATGCCGATGACCTCGGTGGCACCCGGCTTCGGCACGGCCACCAGCGCGTCGCCGCCGACCTCGACGGTCAGCCCGTCGTCCCGCGCGTGCTGCGCGGCCGCCTTCAGGGCGTCCTTCGAGGTGTCCTTCAGCTCCATGCCGGACACCTGGTACTTCACCTGCGCGTAGGCGATCGTGCCGTCCTTGCTGACGGCGTGCGCGGTGAACGGATCCGCGACGGAGGCGACTTCGGAGCCGTCGCGCAGTTCCCGGACGGTCTTCTCGACGACCGCCTTGTGGTCCGCGGCCGTCACCTTCTGTCCGCTCGGCGCCTTGAAGACGACGCGCGCGGTGGCCCCGTCGGCGCTCATGCCGGGGAAGCGCTGCTCCAGCAGGTCGAAGGCCCTCTGGGCCTCGGTGCCGGGGATGGAGAACGAGGAGGAGCCCGCTGCGGGGGCGCCGGCGGCGCCGGCGCCCGCGAGCGCGAGCAGCGCCACCCAGACGAGGGCGACCACGTGCCGTCGCCGGAAGGCGGATCGGCCGAGTCGGTAGAGGAATGTGGCCACGAGGACGTACTCCCGGTCGGGTCGTGAGGTTCTTCAGGGCAGGGGTGATCAGCCCGACGACGTGAGCGGTGACGTCAGGTGGAGGGCTTGCTGGGGGGACGGGTCAGGGGGTGGGCACGCCGAGGGCGGGGAGGACCACGGCGTCGATGTACGACAGCAGGAACGCCTGGGTCGGCGGCTGATCGTCGATCAGCGCGCGGGTGGCGAAGGCTCCGATCAGCATGTGCACCACGAAGTCCAGCGCGGGGTTGTCGGCGCGGACCTCGCCCCGGTCGACGGCGCGCTGCAGCACGCGGCGGAACTCCTTCATCTCCGGCTCCACGAGCAGTTCCCTGAACGCCTGCAGCAGGTCCGGGTTGTGGTGGACCGCCATCGCCAGGCCCCGCATCAACGCGGAGTTCTGCTCCATGACGCAGTCGTCCTCGCGGGTGGCGAGGGCGCGGAAGTCGCCCCGCAGGGACCCCGTGTCGACGTCGCCGATGCTGCCCGGCTTGCAGTGCCGGATCGCCTTGGCGACCAGTTCGGCCTTGCCGCCCCACTGGCGGTAGAGGGTGGCCTTGCTGGACCGGGTGCGGGCGGCCACGGCGTCCATCGTCAGGGCGTCGTAGCCGACTTCCCGGAGCAGATCGAGGACCGCCTCGTACAGCTCGGCCTCGCGCTCGGGCGTGATCCGGCTGCGGCGCCCCGCCACGGGCGCCGGCTGTCCGTCCAGAGCGGACGGTGTCGCGTCCTTCAGCACACCGGCCATGCCTCTCGCCTTCCGCTCCGCGCCCGAAGCGGCCGGCTCCGGGCGACACGGTTGCGTACGCCACTGACGATACCCCGCGACCTATCGAAACGAAACGGTTTCGTACGTGTTCTGGGTCACGGAACACGCTGCGGGGCCGCGGCGCCGATCACCCCATCGGCCTACGAGTTGCCGGGCCCCTCCCGCCGGACAAGCATGGGTGGGTGAGCGACACGAGCGACGTGTACGAGAACGCCCCCGGCTATCTCCGCTTCCCGCACCTGCACGACGACCTCCTGTGTTTCGCCGCCGAGGACGACCTGTGGGTGGCGCCGCTGGACCGGCCCGGCCGTGCCTGGCGGCTCACCGTGGACCGTACGAAGGTCGGCCACCCCCGCTTCTCCCCCGACGGGCGCGAGATCGCGTACACGAGCTGGCGCAGCCTCGTCCCGGAGATCCATCTGACGCCGGTGGACGGCGGCCCGGGCCGGCGGCTCACGTACTGGGGCAGCACCGACACGCGGGTGTGCGGCTGGACCCCGGAGGGCGACATCCTCGCCGTCGCCTCGCACGGGGAGCCCTTCTCCTACTACACCTGGGCCTACAAGGTCTCCACCGACGGCGCCCCCGGCGGCAAGCTGCCCTGGGGCCCCGTCTCGGACATCGCGGTGGCCGACGTCGACGGCGAGCACAGGACCCTGCTGCTCACCGGTACCCCGCCGCACGAACCGGCCTCCTGGAAGCGCTACCGCGGCGGCGCCACCGGCCGGTTGTGGCTGCACGGGCAGCGGCTGCTCGCCGGCCTCGACGGCCACCTCGACTCGCCGGTGTTCGCCGGGGGGCGGATCGCGTTCCTCTCCGACCACGAGGGCGTCGGGAACCTGTACTCGTGCGCGTACGACGGCTCCGACCTGCGCCGGCACACCGACCACGACGCCTTCTACGCCCGGCACGCCTCCAGCGACGGCACCCGCGTCGTCTACCAGTGCGCGGGCGACCTGTGGATCGTCGACGACCTGTCCCCGGACTCCGTTCCGCGCCGCCTCGACGTACGCCTGGGCGGGCCGCGCGCGGGGCGGCGCGCCTACCAGGTGCCGGCCGCCCAGCACGTCGACGGTATCTCGGTCGACGAGACCGGGCGGGCCAGCGCGGTGGTCGTCCGCGGCAGCCTGTACTGGCTCACGCACCGCGACGGCCCGGCCCGTACGATCACGGACACCCCGGGCGTACGCGTCCGGCTGCCGGAGATGCTCGGCGTGGGCGGGCGGATCGCGTACGTCACCGACGCGGAGGGCGAGGACGCGATCGAGATCGCTCACCTCCCGCGGGCGTCCGGCGAGCGCGCGCCGCGCAGGCTGGCCTCCGGCGCGCTGGGCCGCGTGCTGGAGCTGGTGTCGGACCCGCAGGGCGAACGGCTCGCGATCGCCTCGCACGACGGGCGGCTGCTGCTTCTCGCCGTGTCCGACGGGGCGGCGGCCACCGAGGAGACCGGCGGCGAGGTGGGAACCAGCAGCGAGGAGACCGGCGGCCTGGAGGCGGCCCAGGAACCGGACGGCGAGGTCATCGAGCTGGTCCGCTCGGCCAACGGACCGGTTCGGGACCTGGCGTTCTCCCCGGACGGGGCGTGGCTGACCTGGTCGCACCCCGGGATCGGCCGGTCCCTGCGGCAGATCAGGATGGCGCGCATCAAGGACGGCCTGATCGTGGACGTGACGAACGGCCGCTTCGAGGACGAGAATCCGGTCTTCACCCGGGACGGCCGCTATCTGGCGTTCCTGTCCTGGCGCGGCTTCGACCCGGTGTACGACGTGCACACCGGGGACCTCTCCTTCCCGCTCGGCTGCCGCCCGTATCTGGTGCCCCTGTCCTCCGCGACCCCCTCCCCGTTCGCACTGAACCCGGAGGGACGGCCCGCGGCCGGCGGCCTCGATCCGCTGGACGAGGAGGACGAGGACAACGGGGTGGTGACCGTGGAGACCGAGGGGCTGGAGAGCCGGGTGACGCCGTTCCCGGTCACCGCTTCGAAGTACTCCGCCCTGTCCCCGGTCGCGGGCGGGGGCCTGGTGTGGCTGCGCTGGCCGATCTCGGGCGCGCTGGGCGAGACGTTCGTGAACCCGGACGACACCTCGGGGCGGCCGACCCTGGAGCACTTCACCATCAGCAAGGCGAAGAAGGCCGAACTCGTCGGCCATCTGGACTGGTTCGCGGTGAGCGGGGACGGGACACGGCTGGTGGTCGTCGACGAGGGCGACCTGAGGGCGGTCCCGTCGAGCGAGTCCGGCGACGCCGACACGACCGTCTGGATCGACGCGCGCCGGATCATGCACGAGGTGGATCCGGCCGCCGAGTGGCGGCAGGCGTACGCGGAGGCCGGACGGCTCATCCGGGCATACTTCTGGGAACCGGAGATGTGCGGGATCGACTGGGACGGGATCCTCCGGCAGTACCGCCCGCTGGTCGAACGGGCCGCCTCGCCCGACGAGTTCGCGGATCTGCTGCGCGAGGTGCTGGGCGAACTGGGCACCTCGCACGCGTACGTGTCTCCCGCCCGGTGCAACGAGGGCCCGCCGCACTACCAGCGCCGGCAGGGCCTGCTGGGCGCCAACTTCGTCCGCCGCGACGGCCGTTGGGTGGTGAAGCGGATCCTGCCGGGCGAGTCGTCGGACTCGAAGGCACGCTCACCGCTGGCCGGTACGGGCATCCGCGAGGGAGCCGTCCTGACCCATGTGGACGGGCGGCCGGTGGACCCGGTGCGGGGACCGTACCCCCTGCTCGCGGGAGCGGGCGGCATGACGGTGGAGCTGACGTTCACGCCCGCGGAGGGAGAGGGCGCCGGGCCTCGGCGGGTGGCGGTGATCGCCCTCGCCGACGACCGCCCCTTGCGGTACCAGGACTGGGTGGCCAAGCGCCGTGCGGTGGTACGGGAGTTGAGCGGCGGCCGCTGCGGGTATCTGCACATCCCGGACATGGGGGGTTCGGGCTGGGCGCAGTTCAACCGGGACCTCCGCAAGGAGGTCTCGCGGCCGGCCCTGATCGTGGACGTACGCGGCAACGCGGGCGGGCACATCAGCGAACTCGTCATCGAGAAGCTGACCCGCACGATCCTGGGCTGGGACCTGACGCGCGACGCCCAGCCGGTGTCGTACACGTCGAACGCGCCGCGCGGCCCGGTGGTGGCGCTCGCCGACGAGGCGACGTCCTCGGACGGCGACATGATCACGGCGGCGTTCAAGGTGCTCGGCCTCGGCCCGGTGGTCGGCCAGCGCACCTGGGGCGGCGTGGTCGGGATGACGGGCCGCCACCGCCTGGGCGACGGCACGGTGATCACGGTCCCGATGAACGCGGCATGGTTCGACGCCTACGGCTGGTCGGTCGAGAACCACGGAGTGGCCCCGGACCTGGAGATCCTGCGGACGCCGCTGGACTGGGCGGAGGGACGGCACAGGCTACTGGACAACGCCGTCTCACTGGCCTTGGACCTGCTCGAAACCCACCCGGCCTCGGTCCCCCCGGACTACAGCAGGGTCCCGGACAGGACCCGCCCGAAACTCCCGCCGAGACCTGCTTGTTGACGCCGTTGACGCGAAGTGGGGTGCCCCCGTGCGGGGGCACCCCGTTCCCCGGTCAATGCCGAGCGGTGCGACTAGGCGTCGTAGTCCAGGTTGAAGCGGTCCTCCGCCTCATCCTGCATCCGGCGCGACTCCTCGGGGGACGACGGACGGCCGCGCTGCTGCTGGCCCTGCTGGCCCTGCTGGCCCTGCTGGCCCTGCTGGCCCCGCTGGCCCTGCTGGCCCCGCTGGCCCTGCTGGCCCTGCTGGCCGCGCTGCTTCGCCTGTTCCGTCTTCTGCTTGGCCTGCTGCTTCATCTGCCCGGCCTTGTCCTGGAACTGGTCCTTCATGCCCATGTGAGTTCACTCCCGTAGTGGGTGAGGGGATTGGGCCTCGACCAGAGTGACACGAGCGGACAAAGCACGCATGTCGATCGGTAACGGAGCGTACAGACACCTGGCCGCACCGGGCGATCCTCAGACGGGCGCGCGAGGGACACGGCGTACGGTCCCTCGGCGCGCCATGGTCGTCACCGCCCGCTGCGCTGTGCCTCGTCGGCCTCCCCGCCCGCGCCGACGAGCCCCGTACGCATTCCCTTGAGCCGCGGCTCGAAGCGCCGCATCTCCCGCTGCCCCACGGTCGCGATGATCCCCGGCAGATACCCGCGCACGCCCTGCATGCCCCGCAGCCACCACTGCGCGTACACATGGCTCGACCGCCGCTCGATCCCGGCCACGATCCGGTCCACCGCCGGCCCCAGCGGATACGTCTTGTTGGACGGCCACGGCAGCCGCTGACGCAGCTCCCGCATCACGTCCTCCCGGTCGGCGCCGCGCACCATGTCCGTGTCGGTCCATGACAGATACCCGACCCCGACCCGAACGCCCTTGTGCGCGACCTCGGTTCGCAGACAGTGCGCGTACGCCTCCACACCCGACTTGGACGCGCAGTACGCCGTCATCATGGGCGCGGGCGTGATCGCCGCGAGCGAGGCGATCTGGAGCAGATAGCCGCGGCTCTCGGTCAGCACCGGCAGGAAGGCTCGGGCCGTCACCGCCGAACCGATCAGATTGACCTCGATCACCCGCCGCCACGCCTCGGGGTCGGAGCCGGCGAACGGACCGCCGGTCGCCACACCCGCGTTGGCGACCACGATGTCGACCTTCCCGAACCGCTCCTTCACCTCCCGCGCGACCCACGTCATCGTCTCGTGGTCGGTGACGTCGGCGTACCAGTGGGCGCTGTCCCCGTACAACTGGTCCGAGACCTGCTTCAGCTCGTCCGCCTCCAGGCCGACGAGCGCGACCTTCGCGCCGCGCGCCGACAGCTTGCGCGCCAGCAGCTCGCCGACACCCCGCGCGGCGCCGGTGACGACCGCGACCTGCCCCTCCAGACCGACCCTGCTCATGCGCCCTCCTCGATCCGTGCATCCGCCGCGTACGCGGAGACGAGTTCCCGGATCGTCCCGGTCACCAGCTCCGGCGCCTCCACCGGAGTCATGTGGCCGAGCCCCGGCAGCTCGGTGTTACCCACGCAGTTCGGCAGCGCCGCGACCAGCGTCCACGCGTGCACCGGCGGTGTGAGCCGGTCCGCGGTGCCGACCACGACGTGCGCCGGCACCGTCAACTCCCGCAGGCTCTCTTCGAGATCGAGCCCTTCGAGCACGAGCGACCAGGCGTGGCGCACATCGCGCGGGCAGGCGTGCACCACTCGCGCGCACGCCTCGACCATCTCCGGCGACGACCCGGGGCCCATGGTCGCGTACTTGAGGATGCGTTTCGCGACGGGTGTGACCGGACCGAGCGGGGCGCGCGAGCCCAGGAGGCGTGCCGTGAGCCAGGTGCGGACGCGCCCGGCGCGCAAGGGCACCACGCGCGCCTCGGCGACCAGGCGCGCACTCCCGGTGCTGCACAACAGGACGGCCGCCGCATGCGCCTGGAAGCGGGGGCGCGCCGCCGCGGCCATCACGGTCATCCCACCCATGGAGTGCCCGGCGATGACGGCCTTCTGCCCCGGCTCCAGCGTGGCGGCGAGCACCGCCTCCAGGTCGTCGGCGAGCGCCTCGGTGCTGCACGCGGGGCTCGCCGGGCTGCGCCCGTGCCCGCGCTGGTCGTAGGCGATCACCCGGTGGTCCGCGGCGAGGTCCCGTATCTGCGCCGCCCAGAAGGCGGTCGAGCAGGTCCAGCCGTGCGCGAGCACGACGGCGGGCGCGCCGTCGGGGCCGTGCACCTCGGCGTGCAGCCGGGCACCGTCCGCGGAGACCACGGTCAGCTCACGGACGGGGACGGGAGGCGCGTACCGCCCGCTCATGACATGGGTCAGCCTGCTCATGCGCGCGTCGCCTCCACGGTCGCGGTCTTCTCGGTGTCTGCCGTGTCTGCGGTGTCCGTCCTGGCCCCGTCGGTCCCCGTGGCTCCGGCCGGGGCCCTCAGCACCTCGTACTCCGCCAGCTCCACGCGTCGCGTCGCGCTGCGGAACTCCGTGGTCGTGCCGGGCCAGACGGTGGTGTTGCGGCCCGCCGCGTCCAGGTACCAGCTGGTACAGCCGCCCGTGTTCCACACCGTGCGCTTCATGCGTTCCTGCACCGAGTGGTTCCAGGCGTCGACGGCGGCCGCGCGGGCGTCGAGGGCGGCACGTCCGCCCAGCACGTCCAACTGCCGCAGGAAGTCGGCCATGTAGTTGAGCTGGGACTCGATCATCAGGATCATCGAGGAGTTCCCGAGGCCGGTGTTCGGTCCGATGATCGTCATCCAGTTGGGGAAGCCGGCCGCGGAGGCACCCCGCAGGGCCTTCATCCCGTCCTTCCACGCCTCCGCGAGGGTCCTGCCGTCCACGCCGACGACCCGCTCGGCGATCGGCATGTCGGTGACGTGGAAGCCCGTGCCGAAGACGATCGCGTCGACCTCGGCCTCACTGCCGTCGGCGGCGACCACGGTCGACCCGCGGACCTCGCTGAGCCCGGCGGCGACCACGTCCACATTGGGCTGCGCGAGGGCCGGGTAGTAGGTGTTCGACAGCAGGATCCGCTTGCAGCCGATGCGGTAGTCGGGGGTGAGCGCGGCGCGCAGCTCCGGGTCCTTGATCGCGCGGGCGATGTTGCGCCTGGCCATCCGCTCGACCAGGCCCAGTTCGTCGGGGTGCTTGGTGAACGCCTGGACCTGCAGCTCCCGGATGCCCCACAGCAGTCCGCGGCGCAGCCTGGTGGTGAACGGCAGCGCGCGGTGCAGCCCCTGTTCGAAGCGGCCGATGGCGCGGTCGACGCGGGGCAGCACCCAGGGCGGGGTGCGCTGGAGGAGGGTGAGGTGCGCGACGTCGGGCTGGATGGACGGCACGATCTGGATGGCGGACGCGCCGGTGCCCACCATGGCCACCCGCTTGCCGCGCAGATCGTAGTCGTGGTCCCAGCGGGCGGAGTGGAAGACCTTGCCCGGAAAGCCGTCGAGGCCGGGGATCTGCGGGATCTTCGGGTCGGACAGCGGCCCGGTGGCGGAGACGACGACATCCGCGGTGAGCCGTCCGCTGCTCGTCTCGATCGCCCAGCGCAGCTTCTGCGTGTCCCACGTCATCAGCTTCACCTCGGAGCCGAAGCGGATGTGGGGACGCAGCCGGAAGACGTCGGTCACATGCTCCAGGTAGGCCCGGATGTGCTCCTGTCCGGAGAAGGTACGCGGCCAGTCGGGGTTGGGCGCGAACGAGAACGAGTAGAGGTGCGAGGGGACGTCGCACGCGCAGCCGGGGTAGCTGTTGTCACGCCATGTGCCGCCGACGCTGTCCGCGCGCTCCAGCACCACGAAGTCGGTGATGCCCTCTCGGCGCAGCCGCACGGCGGCACCGAGCCCGCCGAACCCGGACCCGACCACCGCCACTCGTACATGAGGCACATGCTCGTTCTCGGCCATCCGAAGCCTCCCGGTCCGTACGACATGGGCCCTGACGCTAGGCCAGAAGGACCCGTGCAACCACGCCAGTGAACACTGGCGCAATGGGAGGTTAGGGCAGCGGCGTACCGATGGGTAGGGGGCGGACCGAGGAAAGTTACCCGGGGTACGACGTAGGGTGCGGGAGTGGCAGACCACGGGGAGCGGCGCGAGTACCGCATGGAGGAACTGGCCGAGGAGGCCGGCATCACGGTGCGTACCCTGCGCTTCTACCGCGAGCGCAAGCTGATCCCGCCGCCACGCAGGGAAGGCCGCATCGCCTGGTACGACGAGACGCACCTGGCCCGGCTGCGCACGATCTCGGCCCTCCTGGAGCGCGGCCACACCCTCAGCGGCATCGCGGAACTGGCCGAGGCGTTCGACCACGGACGCGACGTCGGCGACCTGCTCGGCGTCGGCGCGCCCAGCGAGGAGACCCCCGTACGCCTCACCCCTGAGGCCCTGGCCGACGTGTTCGGCGCCGAGGCGACGCCGGAGAACCTCGCGGCGGCCCTCGACCTCGGCTACCTCGGCACGGACGGCGGCGAGATCGTCCACATCAGCCGCCGCCTGCTGGACGTCTCGGCGGCCCTGGTCCGCGAGGGCATTCCGCTCGCCGACGTCCTGACCGCCGCCCGCCGCGTACGGGAGCACACCGAGGCCCTCGCGGACGTCTTCACGGACCTGGTGGCCACCCACGGCCGCTCCCCCGGGGACGTCCAGCGCCTGCGCCCCCTGGCGAAGAGCGTGGCGGAGGCGGAACTGTCCCTGGCACTGGACCGACGGCTGCGCCGGCACGGGGTGCACCGCGCCCAGCGGCGCGACCGGCACCCGTAGCGGCGCCGTCGAAGGCCGTGCACGACCCTCACCGGCCCGCGGCCGGGCCGGCGCGCGGCATGTGCGGCCGCCCCCCGCACGAACCGGACACCGAAGACGTGCCGTGCGTCCGCCTACCGGTCGAACACGACCGTGACCGGGGCATGATCCGACCAGCGCTCGGCGTGTGTGGCCGCACGCTCCACGTACGCCTTCACGGCACGCTCAGCGATGCCGGGCGTTGTGCAGACCAGGTCGATGCGCCAGCCGGTGTCGTTGTCGAACGCGCGTCCGCGGTACGACCACCACGAGTAAGGCCCCTCGGCGTCGGGGTGCAGGGCCCGCACGACGTCCACGTACCCGCCGTCGTTCTCGTCGAGGACCCGGCTCAGCCAGGCCCGCTCCTCGGGCAGGAACCCCGAGTTCTTCTGGTTGGCGCGCCAGTTCCTGAGGTCGGCCTCGCGATGGGCGATGTTCCAGTCACCGCACACGACGACCTCGCGGCCCTCGGCGGCGGCCCGCTCCCGGAGGTCCTTGAGATGGGCGAGGAACTCGCCCATGAACCGCACCTTCTCGTCCTGCCGCTCGGTGCCGACCTCCCCGGAGGGCAGGTACAGGCTGGCGACGGTCACCCCCGGCAGGTCCGCCTCGACGTACCGTCCACTGCCGTCGAACTCGGCCGACCCGAATCCGACCCGCACACGGTCGGGCTCGCGCCGGGTGTAGAGCGACACCCCGGCACGCCCCTTGGCGGCGGCCGGTGCGTGCACGACGTGCCAGCCGTCGGGAGCGCGCAGGCCCTCGGGGATCTGGCCCGGCTCGGCGCGCACCTCCTGGAGGCACAGCACATCGGCGGAGGTACCGTTCAGCCACTCCACGAAGCCCTTCTTCGCGGCGGCACGGATCCCGTTCACGTTCACGGAGGTCACTGTCAGCACGCGCGAACGATACCGGCACACTGGGAAAGGCCCCGCCCCCGACACCGCATAGATGTACGATGAACAGCATGATTATTCGCCGCGTCTCCTTCGACCACCCGGACGCCGTCAAGCTCAACGACCAGGTCCAGGCCGAGTACCACCTGCGCTACGGAGACGGCGGCGACGCCACGCATCTGGACCCGGCGATGTTCATGCCGCCGGCCGGGCTCTTCCTCATCGTGTACGACACGCAGGACCGTCCCGTCGCCACGGGCGGCTGGCGCTCCCAGGAGCAGAACGAGGACGGGTACCAGGACGGGGACGCCGAACTCAAGCGGATGTACGTCGTAGAGGAACTGCGCGGCCGGGGCCTGGCGCGCCGCATCCTGGCCGAGTTGGAGGAGGACGCCCGCGCGGCGGGCCGCACCCGCATGGTCCTCGAGACGGGCACCAAGCAGCCGGAGGCGGTGGCGCTGTACGCCTCCAGCGGCTACGAGCCGTGCGAGAAGTTCGGCTACTACCGCTTCCACGAACTGAGCCTGTGCTTCGCGAAGCCGCTGTAGGGCGGACGGCGCACGCGTGCGACGGTTCGCAACGACGGGGTCAGTCGCCTGCCGAATGGGCCGTGGGCCTGCACAGCAGCCACTGCCGGAACGTCCGGCGCGGGGGCCGCACCGCCGCGCGGCCGTGGGCCACCCGGTCCCGGTCCGCATGTGAGGCTCGCAGCCCGGGCGACGGGCCGGGGCCGGTGCGCTTCCCGGTTGGCGAGATCTCTCCCGACATGCTTTGTCCCGGTCCTGTCGAACGTCTCCGCGAGACGCAGGCAGCGGCGCGAGTGGAAGACCAACGCTGTATCGCGACGTGGATCCCGCCCGGCCTCATCGCAGAGGCGATGGACGGTCAGCGTCGATTCGCGGCATGCGGCACCCATCATGCCGAGACCCGGTCGCGACAACAACCGCGTCCCAGGTGCCGATTCACACCGTTTTCCCGGGCCGCAGCGGACTGACACGCTGCCCGGCCGAGGCACCCGGTCCCCCTGTCGGCCGGGTCTACCGGAATCCCGGAGCCTGGACCGGCGGTGGCATGAGCCGCGGGTCGCTCTTCCACGCTCCCCTCCGACCGGAAACTACGGCGACACCACCTGCGGCACAGTGGCGCCGTACGCGGCGAATAGGACGGCCGGGTCGGGCCCCTCCAGGACAGCGGGCTTGGCCAGGCCGTCCAGGACGATGAAGCGCAGCAGGTCGCCGCGGGACTTCTTGTCGACCCTCATGGTCCGAAGCAGCGTGGGCCACTGGTCGTGGCGGTAGTGCAGCGGCAGCCCGACCGATTCGAGGATCGTGCGGTGGCGGTCGGCCGTCGCGTCGTCCAACCGGCCCGCGAGGCGCCCCAGTTCGGCGGCGAAGTGCATGCCGACCGAGACCGCGGCGCCGTGCCGCCACGCGGCACCGGTCCCGGCGAGCGCCTCGGGGTGCACGACGGCGACCCGCTTGGCTCGGTCGCCGAGCAACCCGCCCAGTTTCTGGAGCAGTTGCCGGCCCACCGGACCTCGTACGGCTCGCTGCCCGCGGTGCCACCGACCTGGATCCGGGTGGCTGTCTCACTCATGCTTCTTTCAACTCCGGTGCTTCCGGGCTCGCTTGGGTCGCCTCCTCGGACGTGTAACCGTCGGTGGCCAACGGCCCGACCAGCACCACCACAGGCGCTTGCCTCATCGGATGGCCAGGTTGTCGAGGTAGGACCGCGCGTTGCGGCGGGTCTCGGCCACCGAATCACCGCCGAACTTCTCCGCCACCGCGTCCGCGAGGACGAGCGCCACCACGGCCTCGGCGACGATGCCGGCCGCGGGGACCGCGGAGACGTCGGAGCGCTGGTGGTGCGCCTGCGCGGCCTGACCGTTCGTCACGTCCACCGTCTGGAGCGCCCGCGGCACGGTCGCGATCGGCTTCATCGCGGCGCGGACCCGCAGCGACTCACCTGTGGTGAGGCCGCCCTCGGTGCCACCGGAGCGGCCGGAGGCTCGGCGGATGCCCTCGGGCGTGTTGACGATCTCGTCGTGCGCCTTGGAGCCGGGCACGCGGGCAAGCTCGAAGCCGTCGCCGATCTCCACGCCCTTGATCGCCTGGATACCCATCAGCGCACCCGCCAGCCGGGCGTCCAGCCTGCGGTCCCAGTGCACATGCGAGCCCAGGCCCACCGGCACCCCGTAGGCCAGCACCTCGACCACGCCACCGAGGGTGTCGCCGTCCTTGTGCGCCCGGTCGATCTCCGCGACCATCGCCCTCGACGCGTCCGCGTCCAGACAGCGCACCGGGTCCGCGTCCAGCCTCTCGGCCTCGGCCGGGGTCGGGTACACGCCCTGCGGCGCCTTCACAGAGCACAGCTCGACGACATGGCTGACGATCTCGATGCCGGCCGTCTCCTTCAGGTACGACCGCGCCACCGCGCCCAGCGCCACCCGGGCCGCGGTCTCCCGGGCCGAGGCACGCTCCAGGACCGGCCGTGCCTCGTCGAAGCCGTACTTCTGCATGCCCGCCAGATCGGCGTGGCCGGGGCGCGGGCGGGTCAACGGGGCGCTGCGGGCGAGACCGTCCAGGATTTCCGGATCGACCGGATCGGCCGCCATCACCTGCTCCCACTTGGGCCACTCGGTGTTGCCCACCATGATCGCGACGGGGGAGCCCAGGGTCAGGCCGTGCCGCACACCGCCCAGGAAGGTGACCTCGTCGCGCTCGAACTTCATGCGCGCCCCACGTCCATGGCCGAGCCGGCGCCGGGCCAGGTGGTCCGCCACCATCTTCGTGGTGATCGGCACGCCGGCGGGAAGGCCCTCCAGCGTCGCCACGAGTGCGGGACCGTGGGACTCCCCCGCGGTCAGCCAGCGCAGCCTGCTCAACGGTGCTCTCCCGCCCGGCCGGTGCGAGCCCCGTGCAGCCACTCGACCTCGTCGTACAGTTCGTCGACCGTGAAGGAGGACAGCATTGCGTTGCGGGCAGCGGCGGCGTCTCCGGCCGGGTGGTAGAGCTGTTCACCCATGGCACGGGCCACCTGCTGCACCCTGGCGGCACGCTCGTACCGCTCGGCGTTGTACTTCTCCAGGCGTTGTGGAATGTCTCCAGCGGCTCCCGCGAGCAGTTGGCCGATGACGACGGCGTCCTCAAGGGCCATGCAGGCGCCCTGGGCCGCGTACTGGAGCATGGGGTGCGCGGCGTCACCGAGGAGGGCGACGCGGCCGTCCGTCCAGCGCTCGACGGGGTCGCGGTCGCACAGGACCCATTCCTTCCAGTCGGTCCCCAGTTCCAGCAGTTGCCGGGCGGTGTCACTCAGTCCGGGGAACTCGGACAGGACGTGCGTCCGCTCGACGGGCCTGCCGACCACGACGTCCTGTGCGCCGTCGTCGCGGGTGGCCGCCAGGTTGAGGAACCTCCCGCTGCCGATGGGGTAGTGGACGAAGTGCCATTTGGGGCCGGCCCACAAGGTGACGGTGTTCCAGCGCAGTTCCTGCGGAACCCGCTCCATGGGGATGACGGACCGGTAGATCGTGTGGCCGGACACCCGCGGCGCGCCGTCCCCGACGAGTTGGCTGCGCAGGGCGGAACGGATGCCGTCGGCGCCGATGAGCACCGCGCCGGTGAAGCGTTGCCCGGTGTCGGTGATCGCCGTGACGCTTTCCGAGTCCTGTTCGTAGCAGGTCACGGAGCACTTGGTGTTCAGCGTGATGTTCCGCTCCGCGACGCAGCCGTCGAGGAGCGTCTGGTAGAGGTCGCCGCGGTGCACGACGGCGTAGGGATTGCCGAAGCGGGTGCGGTATGCGCCGGTGAGTGGCATGCTCGCGACCCGCTGTCCGGTGGTGCCGTCCATGAACCGCAACTCGTCGATGTGGACGGCGCGTTGCCGTGTAGCCGCGCCGACACCGAGGCAGTCCAGGGCGTGAAAGGCGTTCGGGCCAAGCTGGATGCCCGCACCCAGTTCGCTGAAGGTGTCCCTTCGTTCCAGCACGACGACCTCGTGGCTGCGGCGCGCGATGCTCAGTGCCGCCGCGAGGCCGCCGATGCCGCCCCCGGCAATGAGTACCTTCATCGTGATCCTTGTCGCTGTGGAGAAGTCGGTTGAGAGATCGCGGGAAAGAGCCGTCGCAGTTCCTCGTGGAATCCCGGAAAGGTCTTTCCGACGCAGGACGGGTCGTCGAGCGTGATGCCGGGGACGCGGAGTCCGAGGACGGAGAAGGCCATGCCGATGCGGTGATCGCGGCGGCAGGCGATGCGGGCGCCGGTGGGGGTGCCAGGGTGAACGGTGATCCAGTCGTGGCCCTCGTCGGTGTCCACGCCCAGGGCGCGCAGGTTCTGCGCGACGGCGGCCAGGCGGTCCGACTCCTTGAGCCGGGCGTGGGCGATGCCGCGGATGGAGATGGGCGCGTCGGCGAGGGGAGCAACGGCCGCCAGCGTCATGAAGGTGTCGGAGATCTCCCCCATGTCGACTGAGAAGCCTCCGCGCAGTCGGCCCTTCCCTGTGACGCTGGTGCCCGCCTCCGTGACCTCTACGCGCGCCCCAAGCCTGCGCAGTACGTCAGCGAAGCGCAGGTCGCCCTGGAGGCTGCCGCGGCCCAGGCCCGGCACGGTGACGGTGACGCCGGTGACCGCGGCGGCCGCGAAGACGTAGGAGGCGGTGGAGGCATCCGGTTCGACGGTGAGGTCGACGGCGCCGTAGCCACCGGGCTCAACTTGGATGACGTCCCCGCGCGGTTCGGTGACCTTCGCGCCGAACCGACGCATCAGGGCGAGTGTCATGGCGATGTACGGACGGCTGACCAGGCCATCGACCGTGAGGGCCACCGGTGTGCGCATCAGGGGGGCCGCCATCAACAGTCCGGACAGGAACTGACTGCTCAGCGAGGAGTCCACGGTGATCGCCCCGCCGTCGAGCCCCTCGGTCTCCACCGTCATGGGCAGTCCGCCGCTCGGATCGGTCGTCACCGCGGCTCCCAGAGCGGCCAGAGTGTCGGCCAGCGGGCGCAGGGGGCGGGCTCTGAGCTGAGCGCTGCCGTCGAACACGAAACGGCCGTGGCCCACGGCCGCGAACGGCGGCAGGAAACGGGCCGCCGTTCCAGCGTCCTCACACCACACGTCGGTCCTCCCGGTGGGACCGCGCCCCGCACCGGTGACCTCCCAGACCTCGTCATGGTCCGCCGCCCCGACCCGGAAGCCGAGGTCCGCCAGCGCCGTACGGAAGGCGACGGTGTCGGTGCTGACGAGCGGGAACCGCAGCCGGGAGGTGCCCCTAGCGGCCGCGGCCAGCAGCAGGGCGCGGTTGGTGATGCTCTTGGAGCCGGGGATACGGGCCGTCCCCCCGGCAGGTTGCGCGGTCGTGTCCGTCATGGGCTGTCCTCCAGCACGTGGCACTTCGTGGAGCGCGGGCTCAGCCGGCGAAGGCGAGGCCCAGACGGGCCAGTCGGGCGGTGTCATAGGCGCCCTCCGCGGTGGCCTCGACATCGAAGACGTGCCTCTCGGTGGGCGGATACCCGATGAGTTCGGCAGCCCTGGCCGGAATGGGCACGGCCGCGGCCTGCGCCGACTCCCACAGGAAGACCGCGCCCCACCGGTTGGTGCGCTCGTCCGAGATCCACACCTTCAGGCGAAGCCCCCGTACCCGGGAGAAGCGGTCCACGGCCTCGTCGCGCAGGAAGTCCCGGAGCGAGGCGACGGTCTGCCCGGAGCGGTCGAGGTCCCACCAGGCGATTACCACTCGCACGGGCGCAGCACCCCCTCGAGTGCCTCACCGATGATGCGTACGCCGTCCTGTGTGAGCACGGACTCGGCGTGGAACTGCATCGAGGCGAAGCCCGGCCCGCGCAGCGCGTGGACCTCTCCGGTGTCGTCGTCCCGGCTCGCTCCGACGATCCCCACACCCGGAACCTCGAACTCGTCCTGTGCGCTGCGGGCGGCGAACGTGTTGTAGAAGCCGACCCGTTCCCGCGCCCCGAACAGGTCGATCTCCCGCTGGAATCCCTGGTTGGGCACCGGTCGGCGCACCAGTTCCAGGCCGAGCAGAGTGCTGAGCACCTGATGGCTCAGGCAGACGGCGACGAAGGGCCGGTGCTGGTCCAGGAGCGCGTGGAGCGCGGACCGCAGGTGCATGATCTTGGGGTTACGGGTGGCGCGCGGATCGCCGGGGCCGGGGCCCATGACGACGAGCTCGTGGTCGTCGAAGGAGTACGGCTCGTCGAAGCGCCGAACCGTCGGCTTCAGCCCCATGGCCCGCAGCTGATGGCCGATCATGGACGTGAAGGTGTCCTCGGCATCCACCACGAGGACCCTGCGGCCGGCCAGTTCGGGCCGCTGTCCCTTTCGGTGGGCATGCCCGCCGATCCAGAACCCGGCGATCGAGTCGTTGCGCTGCGCGAGGGCCTGGCGCACCTGCGGGTGTTCGGCGAGGCGCGCAGAGCCCTCGGTGCCCAGAGCGGCGAGGAGGCCGGCCGCCTTGGCCCGGGTCTCCTCGACCTCCGAGCCCGGGTCGGAATGCCGTACCAGGGTGGCACCGACACCGATGCTCAGCCGACCCGCGCCGTCGATGTCGGCGGTGCGGATGAGGATCGAGGAGTCGAGTGTGCGCCGTCCCCGCTCGTCCTGCCCGATCAGGGCGGCCACACCGCTGTAGTAGCCGCGCCCGCGGGGCTCGTACCGGTTGATCACCCGGCAGGCGCTCTCCAGCGGACTGCCCGTCACCGTCGGTGCGAACAGGGTCTCCCGCAGGATCGTGCGGGGATCGTGGTCGCTCGCGCCCTCGATGAAGTACTCGGTGTGCGCGAGCCGCGCCATCTCCTTCAGATACGGCCCCACGACCCGGGGAGCCGGGTCGCAGATCCGCGCCATCATCTTGAGTTCCTCGTCGACGACCATGTACAGCTCGTCGGCCTCCTTGCGGTCGGCGAGGAAGTCCATCACCCCCGGCAGAGTGGGGCCGGAGGACGGATATCGGTAGGTGCCGCTGATCGGGTTCATCACGGCCCGGCCGGCCCGCAGGCTCACATGCCGCTCGGGCGAGGCCCCGACGAAGGCGCGCTCGCCGGTGTGCACGACGAACGTCCAGTACGCCCCCTGCTCCCGCTCCATCAGCCGCCGGAAGAACGCCAGGGCACTGCGCACCGTGTAGTCGGTGATGTCGGCGACGAACGACCGCTTGATGACGAAGTTCGCTCCCTCGCCCGTGCCGATCTCGTCCGCGATCACCTTGCGGACGATGCCGGCGTATTCGTCGTCGTCCAGGTCGAAGGCGCCGCCGCTGAGCACGACCGGCTCGTCCGGCAGCCGGCGCAGGGTGTCGCTCACCGCGACGCGGGCCTGTTCCTCCACGGTGATCGCGATCAGCGGTTCGCCGTCGTCGGCGCAGGCGTAGCCGCGCTCGGCGACCTGACGGTAGGGGATCAGCGCCAGGACCTCCTGACGCTCCCCGGCGTCGGGATCGGGTGCCCCGCTCAGGGGTATCCGGGCCACGGAGTCCACCGTCGACGCCGTACCCGTCAGGACCTCCAGGGTGTCCGGGCCGCTCACTTCCGGGCGGTGCAGCAGCGCGAAGGCGGGCGGCCGCGGCCCGAGAACCCGGTCGAGCAGGTCGTGTGCCGGACGGGGGTTCTCCTCGCTCATCGGCCGAGCTCCTCGATCACGGACTTCGTCGTGGTGACCAGGGCGCAACGCTCGGCGGCGTAGTCGAGGGCCAGCCGGTGGTACGCCTCGGTGAAGTCGGCGACGGCGTCGGCCACCAGAAACGTCTCGATGTCGTTGGTGAATGCCTCCACCGCGGTGGACAGCACCCCGATGTGCGCGTACACACCGCAGAGGATCAGCTGGTCGCGTCCGTGGGTACGCATCCGGTCCAGCAGGTCGGACCGGAAGAACGCGCTGTAGCGCCACTTGGTGAGCAGCCAGTCGTCCGGGCCCGGCGCGAGAGGCTCCACCACCTCCCGGTCGGCGGGGTCGACACGCATGCCCGATCCCCAGAAGTCCTTGAGCAGTCCGCGCTGTTCGTCGGTCATGCCGCCCGGCTGCGCGGTGTACGCGACGGGCATGCCGGAGGCGACCGCCTGCTCGCGAAGCCGGGCCGCGTTCCGCACGAGGTCGGCACCAGGCGCCTCGCCCTCGGGGAACTGCCGGAGGAAGTAGCGCTGCATGTCGTGGACGAGCAGGACCGCGCGGTCCGGATCGGCCTGCCATGCCGCCGCGTTGGTGGGCAGGTCCCCGGCCGTGGGCATCGGGTAGGGCTGGATGGGGGGTATCCCTGGCATGTTCTTCCTCGTATCGCTTGGATTGTCAGACGCCGAGGGTCGCGCCGCCGTCGACGGTGAGGTCGTGCATCGTGATGTGCGAGGCCTGATCCGAAAGGAGGAACACCACCGCGTCGGCCACGTCCGAGGGGCGGGCCAGCTTGCCGAGCGGTATGCCGACGCGGTAGGCGTCGGGCGAGCCTTCGAGGGTCGCGGTGCGCCCGTGGTCGTCCTTCCACATGGACGTGAGCATCGAGGTCTCGGTGGAGCCGGGGGCGACCACATTGCACCGGATGCCGTACTCGGCGACCTCGAGGCCGAGGCACTTGGTGAACATGGTCGCCGCGGCCTTGGACGCCGCGTACGCGGCCATGTCCATGCGTGCCGTGCCCGCCGCGTTGGAGGCGATGGTGACCACGGCACCGGAGCGCCGGGGGACCATGCGGTTGACCGCCGCGCGCGACATGAAGAACACCCCTGTGGCATTGACCGCGAACGTCGCCGCCCAGTCCGCGTCGGTGAGGTCCCGGGTCCTCGCAAGGCGCAGTACGCCCGCCCCGTTGACCAGGTGGTCGAGCGGTCCCAGGGCCTCCTCGACGTCCGCGACCAGACGCTCGGCCTCGGTGCTCGTGGTGACGTCGGCGGGGAACGCCCGTACCCGCAGCCCGGCAGAGGTCAGTTTCCCGACCACCTCGCTCAGCCGGTCGCCGTCCTTGTCCACGGCGGCCACCGAAGCGCCGCGTTCGCCCAGTGCGCGGACGACCGCTTCGCCTATTCCGCCCGCGGCTCCCGTAACCAGCGTGATCTTTTCCCGCATAGTGAACAGATCTCCTTGTCAGCGACGCCAGGCCGAGGCAACCTCCACGGCCTGACGGGGATTGAGCCGCGGGTCGCAGAAACTCGTGTATTTGTCTCCGACCGAATCCAGGAACGTGGGGTCGGCAACGCATTCCGTAACCTGGTCAGGCGTGGTTTCCAAGTGCAGGCCGCCGGGAATTCTGCCGGCCGAAGCCACGGATTCCTGGAACTCTTCGACCTCGCGTATGACGCTCTTCACGAAACGGGTCTTCAGACCGTCGGGCCCGCACTCGGTGTTGCCGTGCATCGGGTCGGACAGCCAGATCACCGGGTGCCCGGCGCCGTGTACGGCGGCGACCAGGGCGGGGAGCTTCTCGGGTGCCGTACCGGCACCCATGCGCGCGATGAGCGTCAGCCGCCCGGGGATGCGGTCGGGGTCCAGTCGCTCGCACAGGCGCAGCAGTTCCTCCGGCGTCATGGTCGGTCCCACCTTGCAGGCCACCGGGTTGCGCACGGCCGCCAGGAGCGCCACATGGGCGCCGTCCACCTGTCGCGTGCGCTCGCCGACCCACGGCCAGTGCGTCGAGGTGAGCAGCAGGCCGCCGTCGTCCTGCCGGCGCAGCATGGGCAGTTCGTAGTCGAGGAGGAGGGCCTCATGGCTGGTCCACACCGGGGCCTGCGCGCGTTGGGCGCTGCCGGCCCAGCCGAGGTGTTCCATGACCTCGCGCGCGGCCGCGTGGCCGGTCAGCAGGCGTCGGGGGTCGGGCTGTCGCCGTGCCGGATCGGGGTTCGGTTCATTCACCATGTGGCCGCGGTAGACGGGCAGTTCGACGCCCTGGACCGTTTCGGTGGGCCTGGAGCGCGGCTTGGCGTACTGGCCGGCGATCCGGCCCACGCGCACCACCGGCCTGCCCGCGTTGACGCGCATGACACCCGCCAGGAGATCGAGCACCGCCGCCTTGCGGGCGACGTCCACCCGGCCGTTCTCCGCCCAGTCCTCGGCACAGTCACCGGTCTGGACGACCTGGGCGTGCCCCTGGGCGACCGCCCCGAGGTGGTCGTGCAGTCGGGCCACGTCCGGGGCCTCGACGAGCGGTGGCAGCGTGCTCAGTTCGCGCCTCACCCGATCCGTCTCGGGATGGCCCTGCCAATCGGGCTGCTGCAGCGCGGGGAGCGATTCGATGTAAGCGAGCTCGCTGTTCAACTCGGTTCCTCTCGTGGGGGTGAAGAAGGATTCCTTCGGCTGAACCCGTGAGTTGCTTTCATCGATTCTGCGGAATTGAGGAATCTCCGTGAAGGGGGGAATCGCTACTTCGTCATGTTCCGGCGGAGCTGGATGAATTCATCCACAGGTCGGGACGAATTCATCCGACCGGGGGCCGGGAAAGTTCCGGAAAGCACGCGTCCTGGCCTCGTGGCGCATTCGGGCCACGAGGCCAGGACGGGTGGATCGGTTGAGGAAACCGGGTGGCTGGATCAGCTGGTGACTCCGCCGTCGACGACGAGGTCGTGGCCGACGACGAAGCTCGACTCGTCGGACGCCAGCCACAGCACCGCGTTGACGATCTCGTCCGTCGTCGCGACGCGGGCGATCGGAACCGTCGTGGCCAGCCGGGCCGCACGGTCGGCGTCGGTCTCCCCGGGGCGCAGCGACATGCTGGTGTCCGTGGCACCAGGGCTCACCGCGTTGATGCGCACGCCGTCCTTGATGTGGTCCAGGGCGGCGACCCGGGTGAGGGTGCTCACGGCGGCCTTGGACGCGGCGTAGGCGGCCATGCCGGGGCGGCGCCCGTGGTAGCCGATGTTGGACGCGGTGTTGACGATGACGCCACCGCCGTGCGCCCGCATGTGCGCGATCTCCTGCTGCATGCCGAGCAGGACACCGTTCAGGTTGACGTCCAGCACGGACTGCCACACGGACAGGTCCAGGTCGCCGACCGGGGTGGGCTTGCCGAAGACGCCCGCGTTGTTGTGCGCGACGTGCAGGCCACCATGGCGCTCCACCGTGGTGCGCACCAGGCGCTCCATGTCCTCGGGCCGGGTGACGTCGGCGACGACGGCGCTGGCGGTGCCGCCGTCCTCGTCGACGAGTCGCACAGTCTCCTCGATGGATTCCGGCCTGGCACCGGAGACGACCACGGTGGCGCCCTCACGGGCGAAGGCCCTGGCGCTGGCCCGGCCGATGCCGGCTCCGGCCCCGGTGACGATGACGACCTTGTCCTTGAATCGGGCGGTCATGCGGATGCTCCTTGGCGACGTGTCGTAACGGATGGGAATTCAGGGTGCCCAAGTGACGGAAGCATCGGGCTCCTTCACCCGGCGTCCCGGGGCGCACGAGGACGCAGCAGGACGAGCGCGCATACCGCGGCGGCGGCGAAGGCCACGGCCGCGATGGTGAAGGCGAAGCCGTAGCCGGAGGTCAGGGCGGACGCCGTGCTCCTGCCCTTGTGCACCAGATCCGTGGTGCGTCCCGCGGCCAGGGTCGCCAGGACGGCGAGGCCGATGGCCGGCCCGGCCTCCAGCGCGGTGTTGACCACGGCGCCGGCGAGACCGGCCTGCTCCTGCGGGACATCGGTGGTCGCTGTGACGGTGGATCCGGCGAACACCAGCACCGCTCCGGCGGGAAAGAGCACCAGCCCGGCCAGTACGGCGCCCACGTACGGCGTGTCCGTGCCGATCAGGCCCAGCGCCGCGAGCCCCAGCCCGGCGACCGCCAGCCCCGTGACCAGCACCACGCGCGGGCCGAAGCGCTGCACCAGCCTGCCCACGAACAGGCCGCCGACGACCAGGGTCAGTCCGAAGGGCAGGAACGCCGCCGACGTCTCCAGCGCGGAATAGCCCCGTACCTCCTGGAAGTACAGCGCGAGCATGAAGAAGATCGTGGTGATCCCGGCGGCACCCAGGAAGACCGTCAGCAACGCCGTCGCCCTGCGGGGGGAGGCGAGGAACGACAGCGGCAGAAGTGGCTGCGCCACCCGTGCCTCGGCAACGACGAAGCCCAGCAGCAGCGCACCGCCGCCGGCCAGCGTGCCGAGGGCCACCGTGGAGGTCCAGCCTCGCTCCGGCGCCTCCACCAGGCCGTAGCTGACCAGAGCGATCCCGGTGGTGACCAGGGCGGCCCCGAGGACATCCAGCCGGCCGCCCCGGTGAGCCGCGCCTTCGGGGATCAGCCGCGAGGCGCTGGCGAGGGTCACCGCCGCCACCGCGACGGGCACGACGAACGCCCAGCGCCAGGAGTTCCACGAAGCCACCACCCCGGACAGCAGCATTCCGGCGGTCCCGCCGGAGGCCGCGAGCCCACCCCAGACCGCCATGGCACGGGCGTACCGCGCGGGCTCGGGGTGTACGACACTCACCAGTGCCATCGCGGCCGGTACGGCCAGTGCGGCACCGGCCCCCTGGAGGAAGCGCGCCGCCAGCAGCATCCACAGCCCCGTGGACAGCCCCGCCAGCGCCGAACTCGCGCCGAACACGGCGGTACCGAGGACGAACACCCGCCGGTTTCCGTACAGGTCGGACAGCCGGCCGCCCAGCAGCAGCAGTCCGCTGAACGACATGCCGTAGGAGGCCGAGAGCAGGGCGAGTTCGGCGCGGTCGAGTCCGAACTCGCGTTGGATGTCGGGGAGCGCGACGTTGAGCACGCTCATGGCGAGGATGAGCACGAACTGGACCGACGCCAGCAGGGCGAAGGCAACGCCTCTTCTCCTCTCGCGCGCCGCTTCGAGAGTCCCTGCGCCCGGTTTCGTCCGCTCCGCCGCGGCGACATCACGCTGCTGCACAGCTCGCCTCACGTGTGGTCGGGAAGGGTGATGGACTGCGAGTGCCGGAAGGTGTTCCGAGGGTCGTACGCGGCTTTGACACCCTGCAGTCGCGGGTAGTTGCCCTTGTAGTAGAGCGTGTACCAGGGCACGCCGGTGGCGTTGACACTCGTGTCGGTGATGTCCGCGTCCGGATAGTTGATGTAGCAGCCGTCCGTGGCCGCGCCGGGAACGGGATATCCGCCGGTCGCCGAGAAGACCTCGCCGTACACGTCACGCACCCAACCGATGTTCGCGGCGTCGTCGTCGGCATTCGGCCAGAAGCTCTGGAACAGCCCCTTGAAGATCGAGTCCCGCTGCGCCGACGCGGTGTCGCCGGAGCCCACGGTATTGATCTTCCCCCCGTACGAGAGGAGGACGACCATGGACGCGGGGTTATCGTGATCGGTGCGCGTCAAGTGCCGGTACATCGCTGCGGCCTGCGCCGCGGTGACGTTCTTGCGCAGGTATGCGGACTTGTGGTGGCCACGCAGCGTCGGATTGGTCAGGGTCGGGTTGCTCGTGCCCAGCAGCTTGACCGAGTGCAGCCATGGAAGGCGCTGTGGCGTGAACAGGTCGGGGAGCGCGCCCAGTTCACCGACTGGCTCGGACATCGGGCGTACTGCCGCGTCGGACAGCGAAGAGGTGACCTCGGCGAGGAAGTCGCCGAGCACCTTCTCCGCGTCGGGGACGGTGGCGTCGATCTGGGTGAGCAGGCCGATGCCGCCGTTCGCCTTGTGGTTCATCATGAGGAAGCTGCACAGGGAAGCCGCGGAGGAGTCGGCGGAGCCGTTCCTCTCGTGCCAGGCGCCGAACTTCCGCACCAGCGAGGTGAAGGAGTCCTTGTCCAGTTCGCTCCAGGGAAGGGCGAGCGCGCTGACCAGAACTTCCTTCGGGGGCTTGGGCAGCAGCGACGAGGGCTCGACGCCGGTGGCACCGGGGCTGCGGAACCAGTACCGCGTGATGACGCCGAAGTTGCCGCCGCCACCGCCGGTGTGCGCCCACCACAGGTCGCGGTGGGGATCGTCGGCCTCGCGCGTGGCCACCACGCTGCGCGCCCTGCCGTTCGCGTCCACGACGACCACCTCGACCGCGTACAGGTGGTCGACGGTCAGGCCGTGCCGCCGGGACAGCATTCCGTAGCCGCCGCCGCTGATGTGACCGCCCATCCCCACTGAGTAGCACATGCCACCGGGGATGGTGACGCCCCAGCCTTTGAAGAGGGAGCCGTACACATGGAGCAGCGTCGATCCGGCACCGACTTCGAAGGCCTTGAGCTCCTCGTCGTAGGCGATGGTGTCGAGCAGGGAGGTGTCGATGACCACCCGGACCTCGGAGTTGAAGACGAAGTCCGCGTAGCAGTGGCCGCCGCTGCGCACCGAGATCCGCTTGTTGCCGTCCACGGCCTCCTGCACGGCCCGCACCACCTGCTCGGTGTTCCGCACCAGCCGCACGGAATCAGGCCGGGCGACCCAGCGGGAGTTGTTGCCGACGACGAGATCGGCATAGCGGGGGTCGCCCGGAAGGACGGTGACGGCGTCAGAGCCAGGGGCGGTGGAAGCGGCAGTGGCGGCCGTCGCGACGGGGGCGACGTCCAGGGTCGTGGCGGCTATCGCGGCGGCCGTGCCGGCCAGGACACTTCGTCTTTTCATGGAACTCGCGTTCTCTTTCTGTATCGGGGTGCAAGCTTTTGGAAAGTCACACAGGTCCGGTATACGCTGAGCGGTCAGTCGCCCCAGATCATGCCGAGCCCGAGATTCTCCGCGAATTCCATGGTGCGGTCGACCGACCACGATTCACCGACCGGCGCCGAATTTCCCAGCCCGGTCGGGTAGCCGGCCTCCGAGAAGAACCTCTCGAATCCACCAGGCGTGGTGATGACATAGAAACGGGCGGTTTCGCTCTCCACCAGGTAGGAATGCGGTATGCCACGTGGAAGGAACAGCACACCGGCGCCTTTGACGATTTCGGTGCTGTCTCCGACGGTGAGGAGGACTTCCCCTCCCTCGATGATGAAGATCTCATCCTCGAGCGTGTGGGTGTGGCGCGGTGCGCGTTCTCCCATCACCGCGCTGAAGTGGGTGATGCCCAGCGTGCCACCGGTCTCCTCGGCGGAGAGTTTCGTGGTGACCACCGACCCCTTCCCCCAGAGCCGGGAAATCCCCTCGCCGTCGCGGCGAATCACGGGCGACCGTCCGTCGAGCCCTGCGGTCAAGGTCCCTCCAGAGAACTCTGCATTCGCTCACTCACCAGTTCATCGGGAGCCTCACACGCCACCATCGCCGCCTGCAACGCGAACGGATTAGTTTGTCAGGTATCACCCCGGGGCCTTCTGGAACACATGACGAGCCGACACGCAACCCCGCGCCGCGCACTTTGTCAGGTGTCCGCGACGTGATCACGCAGTGACTCGGCCGTTACCGCTGCATGCACAGAAGCGTGGTGCCAGACCCTAGAATTGTGGATGTCCTTTACATCTGTTTGGACTGCTGGAGCGGAGGCAGTCATTGACCACGTGTCCGCGCTCGCGACGCACTGGTGTCCTGGACCAACTCGCGGCGGAGGGGGTCGGCCTCTGGCTGGACGACTACCATCGCGGCCGGCTGGCCGACGGCAGCCTGGAAAGACTGGTGGCCGACGGACTGGTCGGCGGTGTCATCTCCCGGCCCGCGGCCGTGGCACGCGCCATCTCGGACACCACCGTCTACGGGGACCAGCTGAGCCGGCTCTCACGCGCGGCCGCCTCGGCCGAGGAACGCGTCTATGCGCTCATCGCGGAGGACGTCCGTGCGGCCTGCACCGCGCTGGAACCGATGTTCCGGGCGACGAAGGGCCTGCACGGCTGGGTCTCCCTGGGCATCGCGCCCCGCCTGGCCGCGGATGCCAAGGCCATGGCCGACCACTCCAGGCGGCTCGCGGAGATGGTCGACCGCCCCAACGTACTGATCCGGATCCCCGCCGTGGTCAGGGGACTTGCCGCCGCCGGTGACGTGCTCGCCCACGGGGTCGGCGTGCACGTCACCTCCGTGTACTCCGTGCAGCGGTACGCCCAGGCGGTGGACGCCTATTTCCGCGGCCTGGAGCGCGCCACGGCCGACGGTCACGCCGCGTCCGCCGTCACCTCGCTCGTCTCCCTGGACATCGGCCATCTCAACGCCGGCGTCGACGCTCTGCTGGAAGGCTCGGCGAACCCCTGCGCCGCCGCGCTGCGCGGACAGGCCGGGGTGGCCACCGCGCGACTCGTCTACCGCCGCTACGAGGAGAGCCTCGGCGGTTCGCACTGGCGCTCCCTGGTTGCCGACGGCGCCCGCCCCCAACGGCTGCTCTGGACATCGGAGAACGCGCCGGAATCCCCTCGGGCCGCGCTGGACCGGGTCGAACGGCTCATCGCCTGGATGACCTTGCACGCCCTGCCTCAGCAGGCGCTCGAAGCGCTGGACCTGGGCGAGGGGTTCCACGGCGACACCCTCTCCGGTGAACAGGCCGCAGCCTGCCGGGTGTTGGACTCGTACGGATGGGCCGGCATCGTCCTCGACTCGCTCGCGCGCGACCTGGAAGCCGCAGCGATCGAGAGGGAACGTGCCGCTTGGGACAAGCTCTTGACGGCGGTTCAGGCGGGCTGAGTCATCGTTCGGGCGGGCTGGGTACGCGGCCCGCCGCGGCGCACGGCGTCGTCGTGCACCTCCGACGGCTCCTCGCCGGAACGTACCTCCACCAGGAAGTGCTCGACCACGTCCCCCCTGTCGACGATGACGTGCCTCTTGAGCACCCGCAACCGCCGCCCCGTTTCCTCGGCGATCCGGTGCAGGCCGTCCATGTCCCCTCTGCTGCTGAAGTGCAGCAGGGCCCGGCCGTCGTTCGTCAGCCGACGCGGTGCCTCGTCCACGTACCTGCGATGTGCTTCGTATCCGGGATCCACATAGGCACGTTCAAGGGGAGTGGCGAACCGGTAATCCTCCGGTGCGCGGACGTACGGGGAACTCCAGACGATGGTGTCGAAGCGCTGCCCGCCGGGCAGCGCTTCGAACAGGTCGCTGTGCACGGCCAGGACCCGGTCGGCGACCCCATGCCGCCGCGCGTTGAGCCGGGCGTTCGCCACCGCCTCGGCGTTGATGTCGGAGGCGACGACCCGCTCGCAGCCCGCGAGGGCGGCGGTCACGGCGACGACTCCGGTGCCGCAGCCGATCTCCAGAAACGCGCCGCGCCAGGGGGGGCACGCGGGATCGGAGAGGCCGAGCATGTCCAGGACGATCTCGGTGGTGCCCGCGTGCACAGGGGCGAAGACCGTGCCGAGGAGGTCCCACTCCCTTCCGCGCAGCGAGAAGACCCTGGGCCGGTGTTCCGCTCGCATGGAGTCACGGCTGCGTTCGAGCGAACGTAGATAACTCTTGATCTCGGACATCCCGCCCCGACGTTCCCCTCTGCGCGCCGGGCACCGCCTTCGGCGTTCCCGGTCACCGCTCACGTCCCCGTGCTCACAAAGCCCGGCTCGATCTTTCCGTGACATCCCCGACGAGCGACAGGTGATCCGACCACACAGTTGACCGGGAAAATGGGTGACTCGGCCACCCGTACGGGAACACCTGTACGCCCATATATGGCAAGCAGTTGCCTCCGCGGGGCCCCAAGTTTAGGCTCGCTAACGACCGACTTGCCTGATCACGGGGGATGATGATGGGGGGACTGGTGTCGGCCGCCTCTCCGGATGGGATGTCCGTGCTGGAACTGCTCGCCGAGGGGGCACCGGCAGCGCGGTTCGAGGAACTGCTGCGCGCCGCCCGACACGAGGAGGCTTCCGACGACACCCTTGCGGAGCTCGACCAGGCCGTCCGCCTGGCCTCGCGCGTCCAGGCCCTGATCAGCCACGCACAGCAGCGGGAGGCCGGACTCGCCGCGCTCGTCGACACCGCCCACGACCTCATCCTGGTGCACGGCATGGACGCGCTCCTGCACGAGATCGCACGGCGGGCACGCCGACTGCTGAACTTCGACATGGCCTACATCGGACTGCGCGACGCGGACGGCGAGGGCCGGGCCTCCTCCATCCGCGCGGCGGAGGGCGAGACCACCTCACTCAGCGTGGGCCTGAAGACCGACGATGACTCCGGCCTCGGCGGCCTTGTCCAGCGGAGCGGGGCGCCCGCCTGGAGCCCCGACTACCTGACCGACAGGGACATTCCGCACCTCCCTGACATCGATGCCGTCGTACGGGCCGAAGGCCTGCACGCCATCCTGGCGGTACCCCTCGGCTACGGCACCACGGTCTTCGGCACTCTCTACGGCGCCGACCGGAAGGTACGGCACTTCACGCCGGACGAGATCAGCCTCATGCGCTCACTCGGCAAGCTCGCCGGCGTCGCCATCGAACGCGCGCGGCTGCTGGAGGAGACCCGCGCCGAGGTGACCGAGCTGGAACTGGACACCTCCCGCGCCAGGAGCAGTCTCGACGTGCAGCGCCGCGTCGAGGCCGCCTACATCCGGCTGATCGACCTGGTGCTCAGCGGCTGCGACCCGCAGACCCTCGCCGAAGCGGCGGTCGAGGAACTGTCGGGGGCACTGGTCGTCAGGGACTGCCTCGGACGAACGGTCGTCGTCACCGGTACCCCGCCCGAACTCGCCGAGGACGACGTGCTCAGGTGGACCTACGACGCCCACGCGGCCGGCTGCCCGGTGCCCATGTCCGAGGGCGGCTGGGTCGCGCCGGTCACCGCCGGCGGCGAGAACCTGGGTGCCATTCTGCTGGTCCCCGACGAACCGCTCACGGACGGCTTCGGAGTGCGGTTGCTCCAGCTCACCGCGCGGGCGGTCGCCCTCATCCTGTTGCTGCAGCGCACCTCGACGGTGGCCCACGACCAGATCCGTGACGAACTGTTAGAGGAGTTGCTCAGCGACATCCCGCCGCAGCCGCGTCAGATGATCCCGCGGGCTCGCCGCCTCGGCATCTCCATCGACGAACCGCATGTGATGGTGGTGGCCCGGCCTGAGGGCGGTCCGGAAGGCCGGGCCGCCGCGTGGGCGTCGTCGTACGCCCATCGCGTGTCCGGGCTCATGAGATTCCGTGACGGCTGTGTGACGCTGCTGGTCCCCGGTGAGGACCCGCTCGCGGCGGCCACCGCGGTGTCCAGGGAGCTCGCGCCGCTCGTCGGCCATCCCGTCACGGTCGGGGCGGCCGGTCCCGTCTCGGGCCCGGGCCGCGTGGCGCAGGCCCACCGCGAGGCCCTCAGCTGCCTGGAGGCGCTCACCGAACTGGGCAACCTCGGTGGCGTCGCCACCCCACAGCAGATGGGCTTCCTCGGTGTCCTGCTCTCCGAGACCCACGACATCGGCGACTACATCGAGGCCGTGATCGGCCCCGTGCTGGATTACGACACCCAGCGCTTCACCGAACTGACCCGGACACTCGACGCCTATTTCTCCTCCTCTACGAGCCCCACGCGCGCGGCAGCGAGCCTGCACGTTCACCCCAACACGGTGTCCAGACGCTTGGAGCGCATCACCGAACTCCTGGGAGCCGACTGGCAGGATCCCGAACGGGCACTCGACATCCAGCTCGCCCTCCGGCTGCACCGTACCCGGCGCACCCTGCAGCACCGGCAGGCGGCCTCCAGGGCGGTGGGGGACACCGGCAGCCAGGCGCCACAGGGGGCGGAGGCACAAGGGTCAGGGGTGTAAGGGCCAGGGGGACAAGCGTCAGGCGGAGGGCCGAAGCGCGCGGAAACGCTGCTCGTCCGACTCGTCGGCCCCGGCCGCCAGCACCGACACCGCGTGGGCGACGGAGGCCAGGGTCATGTGGCGGTGCCAGCCCCGGAACGAGCGTCCCTCGAAGTCGCGAACACCCACCTGCTCGCTGATCTGCTTCTCGTCCTGGGCGGCCCGCTGCGCAAGCCACGTCAACCGCACGAGATCGCCGACCGGTGCCGTCGCCGGGGCCGCGAGCCAGAGCGCCGTCGGCGCCTTCCCGCGTTCGTGCCACTCGCCGATCAGCAACAGCTCGGGCCCGGAGTACGGCCGGGGAAGTCGTACCCGCACCGCCGCCACGAGCGTGGTGCGCCGCACCGGTCCCCGGGCGGCCTCCAGCGGACGACGCAGCCCCTGCACGGACTCCATGATGTGGCGGGCCGGGATCGCTCCCGCCCGGTACCCGGGCATCGCGCGGTCCGCCACGATCAGCGGGGTCCTCCCATTCACCCTGGAGAGCAGGGGAACCTGAGCGTCGACGAAGGGCCGGATGCCCCTGCCGAGATCCGTCACGTGGGTGTCCAGCACGACGGGACGCGTCGGCACCTCCCACCGGCCCAGCGCTGTCAGCGCCGTGGCGGTCGTGCACTCATCCGGTGTCTCCGCCTGGACGCTGTCGGGAATCTCCGCCCTGCGACGCCTGCGCGCGTTCCCGAGCCAGGACTCGGGAAGATGCAACCGCCACTGAACGGGGACGCTGGTCCCCTCGGTCGCGGCCCAGGCCCCGAAGGCCAGCTGGCCGTTGAGCACCTGTCCGGACCCCGGGACGAACTGCCGCTCCACCCCGACCGAGTACTCGCCTGCCTTCGGAATGAACAGCGGTCGTACGACCCAGGCCCGTGGTGCCAGCACCCGCGTGACATGGTCGGCGAGGGCCTGGCGTATGGGCAACCAGTCCCAGGTGGAGTTGCTGATGAAGTGGTGCAGGCTCTGCTCGGCCGCGGCACCGCCGACGAGCGTGGCGATGTTCCGGATCGTCTTGCGTCCCTTCGCCGCCAGCAGCCCACTCAGATAGTGTCGTGCCCTGAGCCGCTGGTCACTGCGGCGTAACGACGCGAAGAGCGCAGCACTGAACTCGTCGCCCGGATCGGTGACGTCGTGGGCGCCTTCTCGTATTCGGTGACTGGAGACGACTCTCGCGTTCACGATTCCCCCCGTTCGCCGACTTCACGGTTGTGTTTTCAACACTGGCCGCCCGCGTCTGGCAACGGGAGGTGCACCGGGCACACACCTGCGAGCGACGACGGTTGCCTGGCCACTTCCGAGAGGCTTGCTCCGAGGGCGGCCGCGAGATGACGCCGGCGGTGTGTGTGGTGCGGTCACCCCGCGGCTGCTTTGAGCTCAACACGCTTATCGGACTTGGTGTTCAGGCTGCTCCAGGGCACACCCGTGGCTCCGCGCGGGCAGATCGCCTGCTCGTTGTCCCAGCCGATGGTCAAGGCCGCCTTGTCGGGGCCCGAACACCACCTGCGGTGGTTCTGCGACGGATGCTGTGATCACGAGAGTTCCACAGAATGTCCGGCGGCCGGGCCGCTGTACCACTTGGGCACCGTCACCGCCGACGGCGGCTACCGCGGCACCGGCCTGATCACCCCGCACCGCCGCGAACGCGGCCTGGCCGAACTCCCGCCCAGGAAAGGGGAACACAGCACCTCCCACCGCAGGCTCCGCGCTCGCGTCGAGCACTCCTTCGCCCGCATGAAGGCCTGGAAGATTCCGCGCGACTGCCGACCGAAGGGCGACGGCGTCCACCACGCCATGCTCGGCATCGCCCGCCTGCAGGTCGCATCCCGCGAGGTGGTGTGAGCGATCACGCGCTTCGCCCTCCGGTACCCGGCTCGCGGTGCTCTCCCCATCGGCGCGGCACGCGAAGCAGCCCGGTCAGGGGCCGGGAGTACCCCAGCCGGTCGAAGTACCCGGCGTGACCTGCGATTTCCGGTCCGTCGATCGGCTACACCACCCGGCGGCACCCGGCAGGACGCCATCCGCCTGCACCCCCTCGTCCTTGCCGGGTGAGGGGGTGTCCGGCGAAGGGGAGGGGATTTCTGGTGCGGGCCCGGACGCCGGATGCTCCGGTGCCGTGCCCGAGCTGCGGGGCGTTGTCCGGGCGTGTGCACGGCTGTCACTTGCGGACCGTGGCCGATGCGCCGGTCGACGGGCGACGGGTGGCGGTCCGTGCACGGGTGCGGCGGGTGGTGTGTACCGGGCTTGGTGCCAAGGCTTCTTCGCCACCGCATCCTCATCGGACAGCGGTACGCTCCGCCGCCGAAAGCGAGCCAGGGGCGTTGAATCGACACGCCCGCGCGAGGCCGCACCGATCGCTGAGGCGGGGCTTCCGGTGCCACGGCACCCCACCAGCAACTGAGCACGCAGAACCGCAGACGACCACGGCCGGCCCCGCCGCCCCGGGCACCTCGCGATGCTCACACCACCCACCACCGCCCCGGCCACACCGACCGCGCCAGCGGCAAAACCCATCCGCCGCCCCGAACACAGCCGAACAGACCCGGGGAACGACGAAGATCCCGACTGATCATGAAGATCAGCGGGATCTTGTCAACTGCCCAGAGTGAACTCAAGAACAGTCGTGCGTGGGGTGTTCACGAGTACGCGTGACGTGCGGCGGCAAGAGGCTCTGAAGATCGTTCCCCGTGTGCGTAGTGATCATTCCCCGAGGGCAAGGGTCGCTTCCCGCTCTCAGGAGTGGCGGTGATACGCCTTGTTGGCGATGCGCCAGCCGTCGTCGGCGCGGACCAACAGGAAGATGTCGGTGAACGTGTCCGCGCCGTGCGAGAGCGTCATGGTGGCGGTCGCGACGGTGCCGTGGACGTCGATGGCGTCGATGCGGCGGGTGCGGGTCGGTTCGTCCGGGGCTGGCTGTCCCTGGAAGAGGGTGCAGTACTCGTCGAGTCGCCAGGACACGAATGCACCGTCCCGGATCCCTTCGATGTGGGCGGTGGGCAGGAAGGCGTCGCGGAAGTGGGTGGGGTCGCCGGTGGCGTGTCCGCGGATGTAGGCGCGGAGCGGGTCGAGCACGGCCTTCTCCACGGCGGGGACCGTGGCGGCGACGGCGATGTCGGCCTCGGGGGCAGCAGGGGTGTCGGCCAGGCCGGCCGCGCCGCGCAAAGGGGTGTCCGACGCGTCGGCCAGCAGTGCCATGTCCTTGGCCAGCGCGCCGATCGTGAATTCGGCCATGGCATCGGTCGGCTCGTCGAGGAGGAAGGGGCGCTTGCGGGCCACAAGGCCGCCGAGCTGGCCGAGTTCGAGGATGTTCAGCGTCTGGGGACGGGGCAGGCCGAGGGCGTCGGCCTGCCGCAGTGAGTCACGCAGTGCGAGGACAGCGCCGGCGAGGCTGTTGTTGGCGATCAGCTTGAGCGCGGCGGCGGTGGAGGCGTCGTCCTCGCGCCGGACGATGCCCAGCGTTTCCAGAACTGGTCGGACTCGGTCGAGTGCGTTCTGGTCGGCGGCGGCGAGGATCTGCAGGGTGCCCGCGGCTGCAGCCGGCACCGAGCCGAGCAGAGGTGCGTGGACGTAGGACGGGCCGAGTTGCCGGGCCAGTTCCGACGCCTCGGCGGGGGCGACGGTGCTGGTGTTGAGCACAATCGTGTCCGTTCGCAGTGAGTCACGGACGTCGTCGAGGACTTGCTGGCAGGCCGGGCCGTCGAACAGCGCCAGGAGGACAAGGTCCGCCTGGGCCACGGCTTCGTTCGGATCGCTGGTCATCTTGACGGTGCCTGATGTGCGCCCTGAGCGGGTCCAGCCGACGACGTCCCAGTCCTGGGCGGCCAGGCGTGTCGCGATGGCGCTGCCCATGCGTCCCAGACCGAGGACGGCGATCGTGTGCGGTGTGGTCATGCGCGCCACAGTGGTGCACCTCTATGGCTGCGACAAGCGCAGATTTCGCATGCCCGCCCTGCGGGATTCGCATACGGGTTGGGCATACTGCCGCCATGGATCTGGCTGTGTGGCGGGCGTTCGTGACGGTGTGCCGGGTCGGATCACTGTCGGCGGCGGCAGCCGAGCTCAATCACACGCAGTCAGCCGTCTCCCGGCAGATCGCCGGGCTGGAACGGCAGCTCGGCGTGCCTCTGGTGGAGCGCCACGCGCGTGGTGTGCGCCCGACGCCGGCCGGTGAGGTGTTCCGGCGCCATGCCCTGGCCACGCTCAACGAGGCCGACCGTGCCGTTCGCGCGGTACGAGACGTTCGCGACGGAGTGTGTGATCGTCCCCTGGTCATCGGAGCAACGCCGTCTCTCGCCGCGGGGATCGTCCCTGAGGCCGTCCGGGTCCTGCTGAAGCAGGCCGGATCCATCCGGTGGAGCCTGCTCCCCGGCCTGAGCGCACAACTGCACAGCCGGGTGATCGCGGGCGATCTCGATATCGCCGTCGTCACCGACGCTCCGCCGGGACTGGCCGTCGACCCGCGGGTCGACCGGCGGTTCCTCGGGCTGGACGAGATGGTCGTCGTCCTGCCCGCCGGCCGTCCACTGGCCGGGCACGGGCCTGTGCGCATTCAGGATCTGGCGGACCAGACCTGGGTCGAGGACAACGACGGCTCGGCGGCGCTCCTTCGCCAGCACGCCGCCCGCGCCGGAATCAGCGCCCGCATCGACCTCACCGCGGCCGACCTGCCCGGCAAGCTGGCCCTGGTCGCTACTGGTCATGCCATCGCGTTGATCCCCGGAGTGCTGACGAGCGCGCTGCGGGCCGATGTCACCACGGTCGGCCTTCTGGATCCCCCGACCCGCGGTATCTACACGATCACACCGCGCCGCAATGCCCACCCCTGCGCAGCGTCTCTCCATGACCGGCTCGCCGCTGTGTTCGCCTCGGCCCGTCCAGCTCAAGCCGCCCACCAGCCGGATGGGACGGGCACTGAGGGGTCACGAGGTTTCCGGACAGGTACCCAATAGGGTTGTCCTGAACAAGGAAACGAGGAAGAAGTGGCCCCACTCAGTGGGTATTCACCGGAGTTCCGCGAGGAAGCCGTCCAGATCGCGTTGAGGTCAAGCAAGACGATCTCCGAAGTCGCCCGGGAAATTGAGTTGAACCCGGAGACGCTACGCGGCTGGGTGAAAAAGTACCAGAAGCAGCAGGAGCCAGCTCCCGATACGGACCTGACGGTGAACGAGCGGGCGCGCCTGAAGGAACTCGAACGACGCAACCGTGAGCTGGAGATGGAAGTCAGCTTCCTGAAAAAAGCCGCAGCGTACTTCGCGAAGGATCCCCGGTGGCAAGCAGGTACGAGTTCATCGACGAGATGCGGCTCGACACAGGGAACTACGCGTACAGCGTCGAGTTCATGTGCAGCCGACTCGGCGTCTCCAGATCCGGCTACCACGACTGGCGCTCCCGCCCGAAATCCGTGACAGCTCAGCGGCGCGAAGAACTGAAACTGCTCATCAGGAAAGCCTTCGACATGTCCGGCAGTACCTATGGGCACCGGCGTATTCAGGCCCAGCTGCGCCGCTGGGGCGTCGCCGCGGGCGTGGAACTTGTCCGCCGCCTCATGCGCGAACTGGGCCTGTTTCCCTGCTTGCCACGGCCGAAGAGGTTCAACCTCACACAGGCCGCGGCCAGCCAGGTGCCGGACCTCGTCGGCCGCGACTTCGCCACGGATGCGCCCGGCGAGAAGCTCG
The DNA here is from genome assembly GCF_042678285.1 of Streptomyces caeni. NCBI lineage: Bacteria > Bacillati > Actinomycetota > Actinomycetes > Kitasatosporales > Streptomycetaceae > Streptomyces > Streptomyces caeni. The sequence continues at coordinate 3,586 of NZ_JBHUDX010000090.1, read as the reverse complement.
TCGGGTCGGGTAGCCGGAGGGAGTCTCACCCTCCGGCTCCCACAGAACCGTGCGTAACAGTCTCCCGTTACACGGCTCTTGTCACCCTGCTCCCCAGATAGTGCGGCATAGGCGCCAGTGCGCGAACATCCCTGGGTATCGCTGCGTGATCCCTTGGAGGCATGTCCTGGCCTTGCGGTAGCCGGCAAGCCGTTTGTACTTTCTGCGGATCCAGCGCAGCAGGTAGGCGTTGATGCGCTGGAGGAAGGGCCTCAGAGCGGAGGGGTAAAACGCTCCGTAGTACTGGATCCAGCCCCGCACGATCGGATTCATGAACCGTGCGAGCTGAGCGAAGGTGTGCCCGGTACGCCGGTGGATGCGCCAACCGCGCACCTCGGCGCCCATTTTCTTCAGGGCGTCTCTGCTGACCGCGGGCAGAAAACAGAGGAACGTGGCCCCGTGCTTGCTGCGCGCCGAGCGGGCGCGGAACGTGAAACCCAAGAACGTGAACGACGTGTGCTCGTAGGAGCGTTTGCGGTTCGCGTCCTTGCAGTAGACGATCCGGGTCTTGGCCGGGTGCAGTCTCAGCCCGACCTCCTCCATCCTGCCGCCGATCGCCTCGACCAGCATCCTGGCCTGGCGCTCGCTGACACAGTGCACGACCGCGTCGTCCACGTACCGCTCGAACTGGACGCCCGGGAACTCCCGGGCCATCCAGGCATCGAACGCATAGTGGAGAAACAGGTTCGCCAGCACGGGCGAGACCGCCGACCCCTACGGGGTCCCCCGGTCTCGCCGCTGCAGAGTTCCGTCGGGCAGTTGCAGCGGCGCCTTCAGCCAGCGCGTGACGTACAACTTCACCCAAACGGCATCAGTGTTGGCCTCCACCGCCTTGACAACAAGGTCCCAGGGGACGCTGTCGAAGAACTTCTGGATGTCCAGATCGACCACCCAGTCCTTCCTCCAGCAGCGTTCTCGGCACCGTTCCACCGCGTCCAGCGCCGACCTTCCAGGCCGATATCCGTAGGAATCCGGATGGAATTTTGACTCCACCCGAGCTTCCAGCCGTGCGGCCACGACGGTCTGCGCGATTCTGTCCGCGACGGTAGGAACGCCGAGAATCCTGATCCCGCCGCCATGAGCTTTGGAGATTTCTACCGCTCACACCGGAGGTGGAAAGTAGCTGCCCGACGACATCCGATTCCAGAGCTTGTAGAGGTTTCCTTGCAAGTCCTTCTCGAAGTCTTCGATTGAGCAGCCGTCTACCCCCGGTGCCCCTTTATTGGCTTTGACCTTCTCCCATGCCTCCCAGACTTCCCACTTTGAGATATCAAACGGCTTCTCTGGAGACTTCAGCTCGTTCACGCGACTCCTCCCAGGCGCTCTGGTTGATCGAACGAACACAGCCACGGATGACCCGGCCCCTTCGCTCCACCCCCGTTACAGGGGCTTCCTCACTACTACGGGCCGGTCCGCCAGCGAGCCCCGGGCTCGGTACTCAGTCCCTCGCGGTTTCTGCCGTCTCGGGACGCTCCCTTACGCCGCCCGTTCGGGCGACGATGCCGGGACTCGCCTTCCCACGTTCCACGTGAAAGCAGCAGATCAGGCTCGCGTCGCCTCCATGCCGGGCATCACCTGGCCAGTAAACGGGTGTCCGCCAGATTCGTCCTGGAGCCATATCTACACCCCCAGTTTTGATGCCGTCTGTAAGTTTTCGACACGTCATCAGCGATTCGCTTTCGCTCGCCTTCCTGATCCCCACCTGACGCCTCGCGGGCGCCTTTTCCACATCGCTCACCACGACGGTCTTCAGCCAACGCGGCATGTGGCGGTTTGAAACCTCTCCCCGCAGAGCGGTTCCGAAGGGCCTTCCTTCATCTTCCACGCAGCATTGCTTCCAAGAGGGTCCTACCTACATTTCGCACCTCTCTTCTTGCATTCGTGGCACACGGACATCACCAAGCTGCCCGGCCCGGACAAGGGCATCTGGTACCACGCCTACGTCATCATCGACATCTTCAGCCGCTACATCGTCGGCCACACCGTCGAACGGGCCGAAACGGCCGAGCGGGCCGAGGAGTTGATCCGCGAGACGATCGAACGCAACGGCATCGTGCCCGAGACCGTGCACGCCGACCGCGGCACCTCGATGACCAGCAAGAAGGTGTCCCAACTGCTGATCGACCTCGGCATCACCAGGAGCCACTCGCGCCCCAGGGTCAGCAACGACAACCCGTACTCGGAAAGCCAGTTCAGGACCACGAAGTACACCGCCGACTACCCGGAACGCTTCCGATTCGCTGGCCCATGCCCGGGAGTGGACGGACGCCTTCATCACCTACTACAACCACGACCACAGACACTCCGGGATCGGCCTGCACACCCCCGCCTCCGTCCACCTCGGCACCGCAGAAGAGGTCCGCGACCAGCGGGCCGCCGCTCTCGCCGAGGCATACGAACGCCACCCCGAACGCTTCGCCCGCCGACCGAAGCCACCCGAGATACCCGGCCAGGTCTGGATCAACGACCCGGCGAAACGCAGGCAACCCGCATCACAAGGTTCATAGCACCGCGAACGTCTCATTTGACTTGACAACTACCGGCGGTGAAATTCATGGGTGCTTCGGTCACTCGCCGCCTAGGGTCTGCCGCATGACTCTCGCTTACGATGCAACCGGAGACGGTCCCGCGCTGGTACTACTGCACTCCGCGGTGTGCGACCGACGGATGTGGGATCCGCAGTGGCCGGCCCTGGTCGATGCCGGATACCGGGTGGTGCGCTGCGACTTCCGGGGCTTCGGCCGGACTCCCTTGCCGGACCGGCGCCACAACGATGCAGAGGATGTACTGGACCTGCTGGACGCCCTCGGAATCGAGCAAGCCGCGCTGATCGCCTCCTCGTATGGCGGACGTGTTGCCGTGGAGATCGCCGCACGCCGTCCGGACCGAGTATCCGCCATGGCGCTGTTGTGCGCCGGGCTGCCAGGGCATGAACCCACTGATGAGCTACGCGCGTTCGGCGAGCGGGAGGACGCGCTGCTCGAGGCGGGCGATATCGCGGGGGCCGTGGAACTGAACGTGGACACCTGGCTGGGGCCGGACGCAGAGGAGGCGGTCCGGGAGGAGGTGCGCGGGATGCAGCGGCATGCCTTCGAGGTGCAACTGGCCGCCCCCGAGGGGGCCGGGCGGAACGAGGTGGAGATCGACCTGTCAGCGATCAAGGCACCCTGCCTCGCTCTTTCGGGCGGCCACGACTTGGCGGATTTTCGGCAGATCGCGGCCCAACTGCCGGGTCTGCTCGCCGACACCCGGCACCTCGAACTGCCCTGGGCCGGTCATCTCCCCAGTCTGGAGCGGCCTGCCGCGGTGACGGACCTGCTGACCGGCTTTCTGCGCGAGACGGTCCCCGCTGGCTGAGCGTGATTGCCGGATGTCCCGGTCAGGCCGCCTGTGCGAGGCGGCGTCCGCCCCAGCGGACGCCTTTCTCGCTGCGGATGCGGGCGCGCTCCTTGTGTCAATCCCCTCGCAGCGTGGAGACGATCTATGCGGCCTGTCCCTCGGCGAGGGCGGCTCGGTAGTCTCGTTCGTAGTCGATCGGGCTCCTGAA
>NZ_JBHUDX010000089.1:0-44122 GCF_042678285.1 Streptomyces caeni | reverse complement strand
ACACCCTGTCTGCGTTCCCGGACGCACCGTCAGCATTCGGAATGACTCGTCTAGGCCGGCCGCTGCTCGGCGACGCCCAGCACGCTCACCCGGATGCTCTGAATCCTCGGATCGACACGGCGCCCTCGACCGTGGTGGTCGAGGGCGCCGTTGCGGGCGCGTCAGCGGGTTGCTGTCGCCTTGGCGAGGGCCGTATCGAGATGCTGGCCGACCAGGGCTGGCGCGCCGGAGACGATGAGGAGCAGGCTTCCCTCACGTATCGCGGTCTGCTTGACGACGCTGTCCTGCCCACCGGAGGTGAAGGTCATCAGCTGGCTCCACTGCTGGTCGCCGAGCCGGGGCGCGGTCGTCTTCTGTGACGTGACGTTGATGGCGGTGCTGCCGGAGACGACTTGGTAGGTCGGGCAGCCGGTAATGGCGTCGAAGATCCGATCGATGCCGTCGGACAGCTTCGTGGAGGTGTCGCTGTACAGCTCCTCGGAGACCTCCGAACCGGCGCTGCCGCCGGTGTAGGTGAAGGACACCTTCGCCTTGTTGGGGAAGTCGAGGGAGCCGCTGGCCGCCGCGTCGCCGCCCAGCTTCTCCAGGGCGGGGCAGCCGGTGACGGTGACGTCGTCGTGGCTGGAGGTGTCCTCCGGCTTGCGGGTGTAGTCGGACCTGAGGTCGCTCTCGTCGAGCAGGCGGGGCTGAAGCGCGGCCGACGACAGCGGGGCGTCGCTCTGCTTGGTGGTGGCCGGGTGGTCTGCGGGGGCGGAGGACGGGGAGGTGGACTTCGCCTGGCTGGTGCCGGCGGAGCAGGCGGGCAGGGTGAGGGCGGCGGCGGTGAGGCCGAGGGCGGTGATGGTGAGGCGAACGCGCATGGGTGAACTGACCCCTGTGGTGCTCGGTGACGGTTGGACAGTGCGGGCCCGTGGGCCCGAGAAGGGGTCGAAGGAGTGGAGGTCAGCGGTGGCCGAGGTGCCGCAGGCAGTCCTCGAACGTGGCGTGGATGGCATCTCCCGGGCCGGAGTGTCGGTTGAACCACGCGGTGTCGAGACGGGTCTCGTGCTGCTCGTGGCCGGCCTGGCAGCGCAGCCAGACCTGGTCGTGGGTGGAGAGGATGAGCCACTCGCGGTAGGCGCCGCACTCGGCGCAGGCGACGACCTCGCCGTCCAGGACGACCGGCCACGGCCAGGGCATCACCCGGCCGTCGAGCTGGTCGTGGCTGGGGACGCGCAGCTCCGGCGGGAGGAAGTTGTCCACAACCGGCGCCGGCTCCGCGAGCTGATGCTCCTCCTGCATCTGCAGGACCGGCGGCACCTGGTCGGCCATCCGCAGCCACGCCTCGCACGCTTGGCGCTGCACCTCACTGAACTCTTCCTCTTCCGCGCGGCGGCGTCGTCGTATCCGGTGAAACACCCGGTGTCCTCCCTCGTCTCGTCCTGCACGCGTCATGATCGTGCGCGAAGTCCGCTGACCTGTTCGATTCACAAAGTCCACAGTCACGACCGGCCACGCCCAGGCCGGGCCTGTCCGGGGATGTGCTGCCCGGCGCGCTGTGCCGAGCGCTGTGCGGCGTGAGCGTCGGGCACCATGCCGGTGGTATCCGCAGGCAGGTCCGCTGCCCGGCGCAGCCGCCACACCAGGACGTCGCTGACGGACTCCGCCGTGTCCAGCTCCCGCCGACCCGCGGCGTCGGCGAGCAGGGCGGCCGGGTCGTGGCCAGCGGCTTCGGCGTCGGCGAGGGTGGCGGCGAGCGCGTACCAGCCGGGCTCGGCGAGGATCTGCTCGGCCAACTCCGGCAGCGCTGTGCGCAGCACCGTCGTCTGCCGCTGCCGCTGCCGCAGCGCCCGGCCCAGGCGCCGGCCTCGCTGGTAGAGGGCACCGAGGGGTTGGGCGGCGGCGGCCTGGTAGGCGGCGCGCAGATGTTCGGCGGCCTGGCGGGCGGCGGCGGCCTGCTGGGCGTGGTTCTTCTTCGCGTGCCAGTGGGCGGCGGCGGTGATGAGGAAGAACAGCATGTCGATCGCCATCGCGGTGGTCGCGCCGTCCTCGCCGCGGCCCAACGCCGGACCGCTATAGACGAGGTCACGGGCGGCCTGCCGCAGCGCTCGGTCGTGGCCACGCTCGGCGCGGACGTGGGAGCGGGAGGCCCGCTCGAACGCGAAGGCGGCGTCACGCAGTTCGCGCCTGGTGCGGGCCGCGGAGGTCTTCGCGAGCGCGTCCAGGACCTCGCCGGCAGCGGCAATGTACGCGGCGGCGATGGCGTCGTCGCCGTGCTCGATGACGGGCACCGCGTTCCACGCGGCCGAGGCCGTGCGTCGGCGGGCGGCGGCCGGGTCGCTCGGCGCCGCAGGGGCGGGCACATCTGCCGGTGTGGCGTCCTGGTCGCGAGTGTCGGCGGACCAGCGCTCCCGGATACGGGGCAGGGACAGATCGGGGGCCAGGCGGGCGCCGGGGTAGAAGACCGGTTCGCCGTCCTTGTTGCGGTCGTCGGGCAGGGCGACCTTGTAGCCGAGCAGGTCGCCGGAGGGGGCGACGCGCTTACGGATGATCAGGCCGGCGGCGGCCAGCCGGTCGAAGAACTCGGTCTCGCTGCTGGCGCCGGCCACCGCGCGGCGCACGGTTTCGCGCAGTTCCTCCCGCGCGGTGCGCTCGCGGCCCTGACGTTCGGCTTTGTGGCGCTCGGCGCTGGTGGGGCGTTGGGCCGCGGTGCCGTCGCCCTTGTTGAGCCGGCGCAAGCCCAGCTCCGCTTCCAAGGCGCGGGCCTGGGCCTGGGCGCGAGCGGCGTCGTGGTCGAGGTCGGGCTTGTAGCCGTCCTCACGGACGAGCGTGGCGACGATGTGAATGTGGTCGTCGGCATGCCGGACGGCCACCCACCGGCAGCCCGCGCCCTGTTCGGGGTAGTCGATACCGGTGGCGGCGACCATCCGGCGGGCCACCTCGCCCCACTCCTCGTCGGTCAGGATCCGGTCCTCGGCACTGTTGCGGACGGACAGATGCCACACGTGCTTCTTCGGCCGGTCAGCCTGGTCGATGTTCTCGACGGGTTGGTCCAGGAGCTGCTGGAGGTGCTTGAGGGTGGCAGACGGGTCGCGGCCGGGGTCGGGAGCGTTGTGGTCCCACGAGGCGACCAGGTGCGGGTCGATGTGCTCCTCGTGCTTCCCGGGCCCGTAGAGGTAGTAGAGGAGTCCGATGGTGCGCTGCCCGCGCTTTTGTATCCGGGGGATCATGCTGCTGTCCGAGGTCGTCGCTGGGAGTGGCGGGATGCGGGGCGGTAAGGGGAGCGAGCTCAGCGCTGCTCCAGCAGTCGGTCTGTGGCTGCCTGTACGCGGGTCACGGCGCGCTGGACCGCCGCGACGACCGCGTCGATTTCCGCTGGCTGGCCGCCGGAGTTGATGGCCCGGGCTATCTGGTTGAGGTTGTTGCCGACTTGTCCGAGGTGCCGGCGTGCGGCGAACAGCTCGGCGATCAGCTCGCGGTGGCCGGCGATGGCGGCGGCGGTGCTGTCGAGGTCGTGAGCGGCGGCGAGCCCGCTGCGGGCGAGGAAGCCTGGCAGGCTCGTACGGGTCGCGGTGGCGGCAGCGCAGAGCAGGGTCTTCTCGTCGCCGTTCAGGCGGACGCTGCAGACGTAATCACGCTTGTGCGAGGGCGGCTTGGGCGAGCGCTTGCGCGAGGTTTTCTTCGCGGCGCGCGGCTTGCGCAGTGAAGGCGTCTCCTCCAGATGCGATCCTCCCTCGGTCGCTGTCTCACGGACCAGCACCCCCCGGTGCTGGTCCGCTCTCGCCACCCCCGGGGCGGGCTTGGCCAAGGCGCGCTTCCCCGACGGGGAAGAGTGTCTTGGCCGATAACTTGCTCGCCCCGAGACCGAGTTGGAGTTGGGAGCAGGTTCCGGGGCGGTGCCGGTCTGGGTGGGGTTCGTCATCAGGATTCGGGCCTCGTGGAGCGGGTGTGCTGTTGGATGCTCGCGGCCAGCGCGAGGACGTCGGCCGGTCCCGTAAGGACGCGGACGGATCCTTCTGAGTGGCCCTGGACGAGCCACTGGCCGGTAGGCGCGAGGACGGCGGCGTGCAGGAGTCTCCGGCGGACCAGGACGTCCGCCCAGGCGCTGGCCTCGACGACCGTGGCCTCGGATGAGCGAACAGGACGCGGAATCAAGGCGTGTCTCCTCAAGCGGGGCGGGTGGCCCGGCACGGAGCCGGGCCCCCCTTTGCGATTAGGGGGCCTTGAGCGGGGTTTTGCCGGTTCAGCCGCACTCGGGGCAGCGACCGACGTGGCTGTTGAGCGCGCGGGCCATCCGCTGCTTCGTCGAGGCAGCCTGCTTCGCGCTGGACTTCGCTGCCGGCCTGCCCTCGTGCCGCTTTGAGTGGGCGAGCATGAAGCCGATCTCCCGCTCGTACTCCGCACGGACGGTGTCGAACTGGTGGCAGGTCTTCATCGGGCGGAGCTCCTTGTCGTCGTGGTGGCGTCACTCCGCAGTTCCTGGAGGACGAGGCTCAGCCGGTCGTTCCGGCCGCCCTTCAGGCCCTCACGGCGGAGAATCTCCCGCAGCTGGACCCGGGTGACGGACTCGTTGCCGTCCCGTTCGAGCAGGGCAGAGACGTGCGGACGGACCTGCTGGACGAGCTGGTCCACCGACTGCTCGAGCTCCCGCGGCGCGCGCTGCGTCTGCGGGCTGCGGGACCGGGCGCGCTTCCCCTTGGTCTTAGTCCGGGGCTTCGTGGCCGTCTTGCTCCGCAGAGGCACCGTGTGTCCCCGGTCCCCGGTGGGCTCGGTCCCCGTGTCGGTGTCGTTCGGTCCCCGGTCCCTGGTGGGCTCGGTCCCCGTGTCGGTGTCGTTCGGTCCCCGGTCCCCGGTGGGCTCGGTCCCCGTGTCGGTGTCGTTCGGTCCCCGGTCCCCGGTGGGCTCGGTCCCCGTGTCGGTGTCGTTCGGTCCCCGGTCCCCGGTGGGCTCGGTCCCCGACTCGGCGGCGTTCGGTCCTGGATGCGAATCAGGGCCTTGAGCAGCTACTTCTCGCGCAGTGCGGTCGGTCCCCACGCCTCCGGCGTCCCCCTGTGAGGCTTCCGGGTCGGTGGGACCGGTCCCCGGGACCCCACCTGTGGCTGGAACCTCGGTCCCCACCCTGGTCCCCGCGTTCTCGCCCCCGGTCCCCGCGCCATCCGACGCCTTAGAGTCCGCAATCTTGGGGACCGGTCCCCTCGGGGCGCTCGGTCCCCGGTCCCTGTACGACTCGTGGGGGCCGGGGGGATCGGCTGCGGGGACCGGCGCCGTCGAGGCCGGATGCGAGGGGACGGCGGCTGCCCTCGCGGTGATGTGCGCCGGGGACCAGGGCGAGGGAAGCGGGACCGTGGCGAGCGCGAGTGCGTGCCGGCGTGCGGCGAGCTGGTCGAGCAGCTGTGCGCGCTGGCGGGCGTCGGTCCCGACCGAGGCCCTGCCGACCGCCTTCGACAGGCGCCGCGTCAGCCGCCGGCCGCGTCGGCTCTGCTGCTGCTCGGGTGTGCGTTCGGCGAGGCGGACGGCGAGGGCGACTGCGCGGGCGGTGGCCCGGTCCCGGGTGATCTGTGCGGCGTCGCGGTCGCGTGCGGCGATCCCGAGGCGGGACAGCAGCCGCTCGCGTGCTTCCCGCCCCAGGACGGCGATCAGTCCGTGGGAGGCGGCACCCGGGGTGCGCAGGCGCAGCTCGATCCCCATGGCGAGGTGCCACAGCATCGCCGCCATGACCGGCCCGACGAAGGCCCTTACCGTGCCGCCGATAGGACCGCTCTCGGCATAGGCGGGGATCACCTGCACTCCGGTGATCACCCAGACCAACGTGCCCGGAAGGCCGGGGGCGCCCTCGGTGGCCAGGTTCTGCCGTGCCATTAGCGCCGTCGCGAAGAGCGCCAGCTCGGCTGCGGCGAACATGCCGGCCCGCTCGGCGGTGCCGGCCATGTTGAGGTAGTCGGCGGCGAACCGCCAGCTCGTGTCCGCGGAGTAGCAAGTACAGCCGAGGGCGGCAAGGGCAGCGACCTTGACCGCCGGACCGCTGAGACGTTTCTGCGGGCGTGTGCCCTGGCGCCGGATCGTCCAGGCGGTCAGCACCAGCACGACGGCGGCGGGCACCACGGCGGCGAGGAGGAGAGAGAGGTCCGGAGCGGCGCCGAGGGACAGGAAGGGGTGGGTCATGCGGCCTTTCCGAGAGAGGCGTGCGCCGGAGTCGACGCTGCCGGGCGGGCTGCTGGCTGCTGTGTGCCGGGTGCTGAGGCGGGCGGGGGGCCGCCTGCTGCTGGGGCGGTCTTCTTCCGCTTCTTCTTGGGCCGCGGCACGCCGTAGGTGCGGTCGCGGTCGAACACCTTGTTGGCCGCCTGCCGCAGCAGGTCGCGTGCGTGCTTGTGGCTGATCTGAAGGGCGGTGGCGAGCCGGTCGGGCCGCCAGCCGCGTACGTAGGCGTGGTCGATGACGACCTGCCGCTCGGCCTCGGTCAGATGCACGTCGCGTCCCAGGAAGAAGGAGGTTACGCGTCGGTAGTCGAGGCGCTGGTGCAGTCCGTCGTGCCAGGGACGCCGCTCGGCCTCGGTGAGGCCGCCCCAGATGCCCTCCTTGAGGACGTTCTCCAGGGCGAAGTTGAGGCAGTCGCTGCGTACCGGGCACCAGCCGCACAGCTCCTTCGCCTCGGCGATGGCTTCGTGGTCCCGCGGGAGCGGGAAGAAGACGGCGTCAGCGTCCTCGACGTCCATGCCGTGGCACGCTCCCTGGGTGTGCCAGTTGGTGTCTCCGATACTGCGCAGGCCGGTGGCCGGCGCGTCGTGGGTGGTGATGTGACGCAAGGGTGGTCTCCGATGTGCTGCCGCGTCGGCCGGCTGGGGCGGTGCTGGGCGCGGCGTCGGGTGGCCGCAGCGCGCGGGCGTGCGCCGCAGCCGGGGCGGGACGGTGATAGGGGGTAGCGGTGCATCGGGCGGGATGCACGCGACCGATGCGCCGGTCAGGCCACGGCGGGCTGCTGGACCTGCTCGCTCGGCTGGGCCTGCCGGGCGGCGGCGAGGTCGACGCGGCCGGGGTGCGGGGTGGCGCGCGGGGCGGTCGTGCGTACCCCGTCGTCGGGACCGATCCGGCGGCGACGACACGGCTCACCGGGCTGGGCCAGGCACCACTCGCACTTGACGCTCAGGGCGTCGGGCAGCCCCTGAGCGACGGCGGCCTCGCGGGCTGCGCGAGCGGGCCGATAGGGGGCGAGGGCTGCGCGGGCGGCGGGCGGTATGCAGGAGCCGATCTGCCGCAGCCTCGCCTCCAACCTTGGGTCGATGCGGTCGCGACCGCTGGTGATGGCTCTGGCCTGGGCGGGCTGCGCGGTGCCGGCGGCGACGGCGCGGCGGGTGCCGACCAGCTCGGCGGTCCAGGCGGCCTGGTCGTCCGGGTCGGCGGACGGCGTGGGATCGGAGTGCCGGGCCAGGCGGTCGCGACGGTAGCTCTCCCAGGGGCGGGCGACGTCCGCGGGCAGGATCTGGTACGGCGAGACTCTGATGTGCTGGCGGGCGGCGACGCGGGCGTCCCAGCCGTGCGGAGTGGCCATCGGCACGTCGCCAAGCAGCTCGTGCCACTGTGCGAGCTGGTCGCGTGCCTCGCCCTGGTTGGTGCGGATGGTGCGGGGGTCGAGTCGGCCGATGTAGGCCAGCAGGGCTGCGATTTCACGGCGGTCCACGACTACTGCTCCGTTCCGGTCGGCTCGTTCAGGGCGGCGAGAAGTGCGGCGGTGTGGGCCTCTGCCCGCGTCATGCCGCCGGGCTGGCCGGGACCCGTGCCGGGCACGGCGTAGAGGTTCGGGCGGCCAGGGGGGTGCTCCCGGGCGACCCAGGAACGCCAGTCGGCAGCCCACACAGCCGCCGGCCTCGGCTTGAAGCCGGAGCGGTGGGCACGCCACTTCGCGTCGGCCGCCTGCAGGCCCTGCTCGCCCAGACGGTCGAGGTGCCCCTGCTCGCGGGCCCAGGTGTGGGTGGCTGGGTCGACCTGCCACTCGGCAGCTGAGAGGACGGCAGCACCACCACTGCTGTACCTCCGGTTCAAATCCGGTTCACTACGGTTCTGTGTGCCGGTTTCCGGTACATCGCTGTGCCGGTTCCCGGCACGTCGAGGTGCCGGTTTCCGTCCGGACCTGCTGGATTCCGGTACTGCCGGTTTCCGGGCCCTCGCAGGGGATTCCGGCACCTCACGCGGGCGGATGTTGTAGCGCCGCAGGGCCGAGATCCGGAGCGCCGGGGTGGCTTCGGTCCCCTCCGCCGGCGTCTGGTCGGGGTCTTTGTCGTCCACGGTCTCCGCCAGGACCTTGGCGGCGAGGGGGAGGCGGTAGACGGTGCTGCGCTGCGGGCCGGTGAGGTCTTCGAGCTGCTCCAGCTCACCGGCGTCGACCAGACGGTCGATGGCTTCACGGACCGTGGAGACGGAGGCGCGGGTGCGCTTGGCCAGGCTCGACAGGGAGGCCCAGGAAACGCACTGCTCGTCGCCCACCCGGTCGGCGATCGACAGCAGGACCAGACGCGCCGTCCCCCGGCTGCAACTGTGCTCCCACACCCAGTCGCGGGCTTCGCTGCTCATCGGCAGCTCCCGACGAGCGGGCGGGTCCCGCAGCTCGGCGGGGCCATGAACGTGCGGTCCGGCTCGGGGCGCTGAGGCGCCGAGGCGGAGATGGCTGCCGCGCAGGCCAGGCGAAAGGGCCTTTTGCGCAGGGCAGGAGACATGCGATACTCCCCTTTGCAGTGTTGCCACGCTGACGCGCCCCTTGGAAGGACTCAGCGTGGTGATGGTGGGCAATCTCCGCCCTTGCCGGGGCGGGTATGCCGCTTAGCGTTCGGCGTCCGTGAGTTACCGCTCCCGGGCGCCGTCGCTGTTTGTGGACCTTCGCGGTCCGGTCCGTCCTCGTGCTCTCCTCATGTCCGTCGCTGCGGGCGGGCTGCCCGGGGACGACGAACATACGCACGGACCCGTATCAAGATCCAGACTTGGTTCTTAAACTCTGTACTGGTTGCAGAGAGTCATCGGATGATCGTGTGCCGCAAGTGTCCGTACGGCGCGACCTGGGGCGCACCCCCGCGTCGAAGCGCACCGTTGCCGCGGTTGCCTCGAACGCCGAGAGCGTGTCACTGTGTCCGAATTGGAACGGGTGTCTGTTATTCCCTGCAGTGGAAATGCGAGGCGGATGGGGTGTTTCCACTGCCGCCTCCGCGCTTTCCGGTCGAAGATAAAATCCTGCGTGCCAGACGTGACCTATGTCGCTGGCTGTGGCTTGTGCCACTCACCCGGCATACTCCTGCCGGTAGAAACGGACAGGCCGACCTGAAACAGGCGGTACGCGTCACACGGAAACGTGCTGGTGAGGAAGAACTTTCCATACAGTGGATCAGCTCGTCAACTCACGTTTATCGCGGGGTAGGGTGCTTGAAGTGACGACGAAGTCCACCCAGGAAAGGATCATGAAAGACTCGACCGAAGGCCAGGTGAGCCCCAAGGGGCTCATGGACCGCCTAAACCGCCTGTTCGACACAGTGCACCCGCCCGACCGCGGCCCCTTCAGCAACGCCGAGGTGGCCGAACTCATGGAGAAGCGCGGGCTGGGCAAACTGTCGGCCCAGTACCTCTGGCTCCTGCGGACCGGGCAGCGCGATAACCCGACGAAGCGTCACCTCGAAGCGCTAGCAGGGTTTTTCGGCGTGGACCCCGCATACTGGTTCGACGACGTCGTCGCCGAAAAGACCGTGCAGGAACTTGAGTTGCTCGCACTGCTTCGCGACACGAAGATCAAAAACGTGCTCCTTCGCCTGTCCGACGTTTCCGCAGACGGAAAGGATGCCGTCCTGGGAATCGTCGAGAGCGTACGAAAATCCGAGGGGTTGCCACCCTCAACTGGCTCGTAAAACGGCCGCGTTCAGTAAGTGATCAAGGAAAAGCAATGTGGTCCGCACGTAGGCTGCGCCGGCCTGACCTCTTGGCCGAGCTGCAGCTCCCGCACGTCACCAATATCCGCGACCTCAGCGACGAGGTCTCACGCCGCACGGGACGGAAGGTGGTCCTGGAGGCCCGTGAGCAGGCGCCCTCCGTGTGCGGGGCATGCGCCGTCACGGAGAGTGCCTTCCACGTGTACTACGACCCGCGGACCAGCTCCCTGCACCAGGACCACATCATCGCCCACGAGTTCAGCCACCTGCTGCTCGGCCACCACAAGAACCGCCCGGCGTCCGCGCTCTCCTCAACGATCTTCACCAGCGTGGGCTCGGCCACCGTCGAGATGATGCTGGGCCGTACCAAGTACGACGAGGACGAGGAGCGGGACACCGAACTCCTCGCCTCGTTGATCCAGCGCCGGATCATCGACCGGTGGCTGCGCAGCGACGAGTCCTCCGGAGACGAAGTGCAGGACCGGGTCACGCACACGCTGCTGCGCCGACGGGAGGCCCGGCCGTGAAGGACCTGCTCCACCCGATCAGCCTCGTCGTCGCCACGCTCGGCTTCCTCTGCTTGCTGCGGGACGTGCCGACCCGCCGCCGAGACCCCGCCTTCACCGCGCTGGCCGCCGTCTTCCTGCTGTCAGGGCTGTCGTTCCTGTTCTCCATCACACTGATGTGGCAGTACCTCGATCATGTCCTGGGCGTGGTGAACCTCTCCGTACCCCTGGCGATGGGGTGCGTGGTCGCGCTGCTCGCCTGCCAGCAGATCGTCCTCACCTACTGGGGATCACCCCCCGAAGTTGCCCGGAGGAGGGCACGGGAGTGGCTAGCCGCCGGCTTCGCTGTGATCGCAGGGCTGCTGGTGCTGTTCGCCCTGCTGACGCCGAACGCGCCGCGACCGATCAACTTCACGCTGTACTACGCGCATGATGGCTGGTACGCCGCGTATCTCACCCTGTACGTCACGGCCTACACCATCGGTGAACTGTCCCTCGCCCGTGCCTGCTGGCGACTGGCCCGCCGCAGCACACGCGGGTCCGTCCGTATCGGCCTGCGCATCGTCGCCCTCGGCGCGACCGTCACTCTCGGATACAGCGCCGTGCGCATCGGGAACGTGATCGCCGGCGCCTTCAACGCGTCGCTCGCAGAGTGGGAGGGCTTCGCGTGGACCTGCGGCGATGTCGGCGCCATGCTCACGCTCATCGGCTGGCTAGTGCCCACCATCAACGATCAGGCTCAGAGCCTCCAGTACCGGATCAAGCAATACCGCAGCTACTACGGCCTACGCCCCCTGTGGCTGGCGTTCTACAGCGAGGCGCCCGAGATCGCACTGCCGATCGACCGAGTCGACCCGGCCCAGAGGCGCCGCTTCCGCAGCATCTCGATCCGGCTCTACCGCCGAGCAGTCGAGATCCGAGACGGACGGTTCGTGATCCGTCAGTACCTTGATGCCGCAGTCCGCGAAGCCAGCGAAGCCCGCCACCGGGCGCGAGGGCTTCACGGAGAAGAGCTGTCCGCGGCCGTCACCGCCGACCAGATCCTCGCCGGAATCGCCGCCCGGGCCGCCGGTACCCGCCCGGAGACCGACCAGCTCACCGAGTTCGCCGACTCCAAACGCCAGACCAGCAGGCCCATGGACGACATCGACGCTCTCCTCGACGTCGCGCGCCACCTGCCCCGCCAGCCCGCCCGAGCCCCCCACCTTGAGCAGGTCTCAGCATGACGACCGACCTCACCCACCAGCCCGCCCACGTCCAGCTACAGGCCCTGGATCGCCGCGAGATCTCCAGCCGCGAACTGCTCGACCTCCACCTGGCCAAGATCGACGCCAGCCAGATCAACGCCATCGTCACCCGCGACGACAGCGCTGCCCCAGCCCTCGCACACGCGGCCGACGAACGCCGCGCCCGCAACGAGAGCACCGGCATCCTCGACGGCCTTCCCCTCACGATCAAGGACAGCTTCGAGACGGCCGGCCTGCGCACCACCAGCGGTGCCGAAGACCTCGCCGATCACGTTCCCGCACACGACGCCGACGCCGTCGCCCGGCTCCGTTACCAAGGCGCCGTCATCATGGGCAAGACCAATACCCCGGCGTACTGCCAGGACTTGCACACCGACAACGTCCTGTTCGGCCCCACGCTTAACCCGCATGACCCCAAGCGCACTACCGGCGGCTCCTCCGGCGGCCCCGCCGCAGCAGTCGCCGCCCGTCTGACCCCCGCCGACCTCGGCAGCGACCTCGCCGGCTCCCTGCGGCTCCCCGCCCACTACTGCGGTGTCTACGGCCTGCGCCCCACACAGGGACTCATCCCAGCCCGCGGCCACGTCCCTCGCCCGCCGGGGTGGATCACCAGCAGCGACATGGTCACCCCCGGCCCCCTGGCCCGGCACCCCCGAGACCTCGACCTGCTCCTCGCCGCACTGACGACACCGTCACCCGACGAGAACAACCCCTGGAGCGTCACGCTGCCCACGGCGCAACGCGAGATCGGCCAGCTCCGCGTGGCAGTGTGGGCCGACGACGCGAGCTGCTCAGTCGACCGCCACACCGCCGATGCTCTCGCCACCGTCGAACAAACGCTGACCTCCGCTGGCGCGAGTGTCCGCCACACCACGGGGCCGGTCGGCTTCGCTGACTCTCTGCGCCTCTTCGAGCAGCTCCTTTACGCCACCACGACCGCAGCCACCGACGACGACGCCGGCGCCGCCGAACTCGCCGCTGCCCGTGACCTGCACACGGACGATGCGAGCCCTCGAGCCGCCTTCCTCCGCCACCGAACGCAGACACACCGTGTCTGGCTCCGCGCCAACGAGGAGCGCCTCCGGCTCCGGCAGACGTGGCACCGGTTCTTCGCCGACGCCCAGCACGATGTCCTCATTACGCCCGCCGCTCCTACTGCGGCGATCCCGGCCGGGAGCCGCTCTCTCGTGGTCGACGGCGTTGAGCGGAGCTTCTTCGACCAGACCGGCTGGGCCAACCTGACCAGCCACGTCGGTCTGCCCAGCCTGGTCATGCCTGCTGCGCGTAGCGCCGATGGCCTCCCGATCGGTGTGCAACTGGTAGGATCGGCCTATTCGGAGCGGTCCTTGCTCGTGATGGCCGAGCACCTGGCGCCTCTGCTCGGCGGGACGGCCGCGGGCGTCATCGGATCATGGAGCGGATGACCTCTGCGTCGCCGTTGCAGGTGATGACGGCACCTTCATCGTCGGTGGGCGGTTCGAACCGAGCGAAGAAGTCGTCCAAGGCTTCGGGAGTCACGTTCAAGGCATTGGCGTCCTTGCGCTGGTTGCGCGCGGCGAGGCGCCGCAGGAGCTCCTCCCTGGAGGCTGGCAGGTAGACGAGCAGCGGGAGTCCGC
This sequence comes from Streptomyces caeni, assembly GCF_042678285.1. NCBI lineage: Bacteria > Bacillati > Actinomycetota > Actinomycetes > Kitasatosporales > Streptomycetaceae > Streptomyces > Streptomyces caeni. The sequence goes on along the minus strand of NZ_JBHUDX010000089.1, from coordinate 30,872 downwards.
CCGCGGCCTGGACTGTCTTCTTCCATTCCTCGCGATCGGAACGACGCCACAGGCCGTGGTCGAGGACGACGGCACGGCCCGCGCGCAGGTGCTCCGTGAGCTGCGCACGTACGGTCTCGACCGCAGGAGCCTCGCGCTCGAAATACCCGTGCTCGGGGTAGTCGACCCCATACCGGCCGTGGAGGCGGTGGACCTCCTCGTCAACGCTGAGGCGGACAAGGCCCATCGCGGCGAGGGCCTGTGCAAGGTGCGTCTTGCCGGAGCCGGTGATCCCGATGAGCAGGACGGCGGTCGGCTTGCTCACGATGTCGCGCTCCCTCGCGGTACTGCTGAAAGCTGCTGCTTACGTGCGGTCGCGTGGTCCGTAGACGGCGGCTGCCTGGCCGGTGTGGAGGGCCCAGTATCGGTCTCCGTAGCTGAAATGCCACCACTCCGTTGGATAGTTCACAAAACCGGCGGCTGACATGACGCGGCAGAGCGTGTCGCGATGGGCCCGGGCGGCGCCGATGATCGAGTTCGCGTGGGTGTAACAGGCGCCGTCGCTTTCCTCTGGGGAGGCGTTCATCCTCGTCCCCATGTCCACCTCCTGACCGTCCGGGGCGGCGAGGGTCAGGTCGACGGCCGCGCCGGCGCTGTGCGGCGCGATCTCCGGTGGGGAGACGTAGCGGCTCGCGGCCTCGTGGACGCGGCTGTCGCTCCAGTCGGGGTTTCCGCGACGCAGCTTGGTCGCGTACTCCTCGAAGTACGCCCGCTGGAGCGCCGGAGGCCGGTACCCCTCGACGACGAGCAGGCGGAACTCAGTGAGAAGCAGTCGCTGGGCGTGTTCCAGGCGCTCGATGAGCCCGTGCCGCAGGTGCGCGAAGTGGCCGTCGGAGTCCTGCTTGCGTTGATCGACGAGGAACAGGCCGGACGCCCGTATGTCGATGAGTTCCTCGCCGCAGTCCTGAACGGGGATGGCGGCGACCCGAGGGTCGGACATCAGCACGATCTTCAACTACGTCTCCTTCGACGCTAAAAAGAGGAGTGGCGCGACAGGTGTACGTCGGTGTTGGCGGTCAGACCAGGCCGTTGGCCGGCGTGGCCGCAGGTCCGGATGCGAAACGCGTGGAGTGCGCTGGCGAGTGGTCGATGGCCAGGTTCGCCCAACCTCTCCTTGGACGAACTCCACGCCGTCCACGTCCGTGTGGGCGGAGATGACGCGTTCGTGCTGGGTCGGGGACAGCTCGATTCCGGTGACGCGGGCTCCGTGCGCTCGGGCGAGATGGACGGCGTGGTGGCCAGCTCCCGAACCGATGTTCAGGACGCTGCGGCCGGTGACGTCACCGAGGACTTCTGCTCCCGGTCCGACCCCTTCCCAAGGCGTCCAGGTGAGCTGGTCGGGGACGGGCGGGGTGTAGGCGTGAGCCAGTTGTCGGCCATACATATGCCAGGCCCGTGTGTTGGTGTCCTCGGCGGCCACGATTGCCTCCTGGGTGGGCGCGCTGGGGATCAGGTGTGCGTGGTGAGGTAGGCGGGGCCTTCGCCACGACGGGCCCGTTCGATGGCGTCGAGGCGAGCGAAGGCGCGCGGCGCCATCAGGCCCTGCCAGGTGGCGAGGTCGTGCACGGCCCACATGTCGTGCTCGGCGGGATCGAGTCGGATCCGACCGAGCTGCTCTGCGGTGAGCCGGCCTCCGTCGAAGATGAGCCCTATCTTGTTCAGCGGCAGGCGGGGCCCGGCGTGCAGGAAGTGCGTCAGGAGAAGCTTTGGCGTGTCCAGGCCCAGTTGGAGGCCGGTCTCTTCGACCGCTTCGCGGCGAGCGGTTTGCAGCGGGTCCTCTCCTTGGGCGTCCAGGTTGCCGCCCGGGAACTGCCAGAGGCGCGAGCCGTAGACCGAGCGCAGTTGAACCGGCCGGTCGTGTTCGTCGCGGATGTACAGGCAGCCGTACACCGTATGGTGGGGGACGGTCTGCGCGTACTGCGCGGGCGTCATCGGCATCGGTCGGCCTGGCCGTGCAGGGCGGTGGTCGAATGCGAAGGCGAGGACGCCGAGGCGCTCCTTGGCTGGCGGGTAGATGCTGCGCAGGTTGGCGAGCAGTTCTCCGGGCGGCCCGTTCGGGTCGATGCGCGCAGGGTCCTCTGAACTGAGCAGATCCTCGAAGGAGGGGTACGGGGTGATCCGCTGCACGATGACGTCGAGCTCCCGGCCTGTGTCGCGGTCGTGGAAGACGACCGTGTCGCCGACGGCAACGGCGCGCTTCTGCGGGGTGGCCACCCTCACTTCGATCGTTTTGCGTCCTGCCTCTACTTGACGGTAGTACCGCGGGAGCAGGTGCATGTGGTGCTCCCGCGGTCCACCTCCTGTCGCCGGGCTCGGGACAGATGAGATCGACTGTTGGGTGTCGTCAGGCACGTGTGCCTCCGATCGATGGTCTGGCTGGTCCAGAGTTGAAAAGGGCGGTCGTTCGTCTCAGCTCAGCCGCATCCCCTCCGCAGGGACTTCGTCGATTGCGGTGGGGCGAGCGGTGGGCAGGCCCCAACGCTCTCGGGCTGTCTCAGCGGCGAGTCGGGCTTGCCGCGCTCCTGGCGGCCCCCATCCCAGAAGGGCAGCTGCCTGGGCGGGGGTTGCGAGCAGGCGTGCGAAGGGGTGGCCGGTGGCGGGGTCGACGGTCGCCGGCCCGATATCGGTGACCCGGGCGGCTAGGCGGAGCCGGGCGTTGGGGCCCACTCCGCCGTAGACCTCGCCGGTCTCGTCCAGCACCCAGCCCAGTCGCACCGGGTCGGTCAGGGTGAGCTGGGCTTCCTCGGCGGCTTCGCGGTGGAGGGTGTCCTCGGGTGTCGTGTCGGTCCTTTCCACAGTGCCGCCTGGCAGCATGGGCAGGGCGCCCCGGGGGCTTGGGTCGGCGACGAGGACGACCCGGCCGTCGGGTACGAAGCACCACGCCCAGGCTTGCTGCACGGGGAGCCGTTCAGGGACAGGGTCACGGTTGAGGGGGCTGTCCCACAGGGGCCGGTAGCGGACGTGGACGTCATGGCGGTCCAGGGGTGGGATATCGAGGATGTGCCGGCCGTCGGCGAGGTGGGCGGTGGCGGTGTTCCCGAGGCGGGCGCGGTAGGCGGCTAGCATGATCTGCCCGTCCACGGGGCGCAGCCGCTGCATCGCGTCCCGCGTTTCGAGGAAGGCGTACTCGGATAGTTCCTTGCGCGGCAGGCGGATCGCCTTCGCCTGGTCAGGGGTGAGGGTTCCGCCGTCGAAGACGTAGCGGATCTCTCCGGGGCATGGGATGCCGCGCCGGATGGCGGCGTGGTGTGACGAGAGGGAGTGGACGGCGAGCACGCTCGCCAGGGGCAGGTTCGGCAGACTCAGTTCTTCGGTGATCTCGCGTCGGCAGGCGTCGTGCGGGTGTTCGCCGGGTTCAACGACTCCTCCGGGCAACAGCCACCGGTCGTCCTCATGGTAGGTGGGGTGTACCAGCAGGACGCGGCCGACCTGGTCGGTGACGATCGCGGCGGCGCCGAGCCACACCGCGTGCCGGGAGGACACGGCGTACTGCGCTGCCGAGAGGGCAGCCCGAGGTGCAACGCGATCCGAAGGGGAAGCGGGGGAAGTCACGTGGCTCTGCCTTTCAGGACGGTGGGCGGGCGTGTCATGGCGCGGACGGGGGAGCGTGGATCAGGCGGCGCCGCCGCTCCGTCGCTGCAGCTCTCACTGGGACTGGAACAGCCTCAGTTCCTGGGTGAGTTGGTCGTAGGTGCTTTCCTGGATGATCTGTCCTTCGTCCAGGACGCCGATCCGGTTGCTGATGGCCACGTTGGTGAGTCGCGTTGGCGGCAGGGTGTGGACTGTGCTGCCGATCGGCGTCCGCGAGCGGACGACCGGCATGCCTGGGCCGGCTTCGGCAGCCCGGCGACGGACATCAGCCGCTCGGCGTGCGGGCTGGTGATGAACCGCACGGTAGCGTGGCCGCGGACCGGGGCGGTTCTGGGGCGAGAGTGATCTTCATCCACGGAACGGCGTTCTCTCGGAAGGAATGCCCGACGGGCTCGATACCGCGTTGGTGGGGGAGGTCGAGACTGAAGCCGGTCACCATGATCATGTCTGTGGAGTCAGCGACGGAGATCAGGTGGGTGCCGCAGCGGGGGCAGAACCCGCGGCGAAGGTCTGGCCATGTCGAGTACCAGGTTGGTTGACCGCCGGGGCCTGTCCAGGCCAGCCCGTTCTTGTGGAAGCCGACCCAGAGTACGGCTGGACCGCCGGAGATCCGGGTTTCGTGAGGACATGAGCACAGATGGGGATCATCCGGGAGGCCGCTTACCTCGTATGCGATGTCACCGCACTGGCATCGGCCGGTTCGGATCTCTGGGGCCAGGAGGGTGACAGCCTGTTCGGTGGCTTCGGATCCGTCGGCTTGCTGGCTCTCGGACACCAGGCGGGGCGGTGTGTGCACCAGCACCGGGTCACCGGAAGGACTGCGTGTGGTGTTGCAGATTTCGCGCTCGGTTTGTTCGGAGGGGCGGGTCGTCTCGGCCATGGATCTCCTCGGGGAAATGGGATGCGGACGGCAGGGTCGTGGAGGCTTCTAGCAGGTGCAGGGATCGATGGGTGGGACTCGACGCCCGTGAGCCGGGGTTCCGTCGGGCTCACGTATGCCGGACATAGCAGGCCGTCCTGGTCCGGCGCGCTTCAGCGCCAGCCCCACGTCTTTCGTCCGGCCCGGTCTACGGCGACGGCACACGGCCCGGCCACTGGAACACGAGGCGGCTGTGGGGCTTGTCCAGGACGTCGCCGGCGGGTAGCTGGCGGTCGGGGGTGCTAGCCGGGTGAACGGTCAGGACAGGGTCGTTTTGCTTGCCGTCGTTCGTGCGTACGTCGCGGTCCCAGGCTCTCACCGTGGCCGCCAGCTGCTCGGCGAGCTGCGGGCCGTGCTGGCCGAAGGCGTGGACGACCCACTCCCACTCCTTTTCGGCAGGGCTGTCACCGTGCCGGGTCTGGACGTGGATGAGGTAGGCCAGTGAGGCGTCGCCGAGGATCGCCGGCGCATCGCCGTCCTTCGCGATCTGGGTGACGCCCGTGCCTTTGTCCCGGTGGGCGGACAGACGGACGAAGCCTGGCAATGTGGTGGCCGCGTAGAGCTGCAGCGAGCCGAAGTAGAAGGCCGCCCCCATGGTGACCCCGGTGGCGACCTGGTGGCGCGGCCCGCGCAGCGCCTCTTCCAATCCCTTCGTCGAGGCGGGGGTGCCGTCTTCGAATCGGAGCTTCAGCTCGCCGTCGAGGAGGTCCACGGCCGGGATAGGGCGGGCGTGTTCGCCCTGGGCGCGGAGGAATCCGCAGTGCGTGAACTTTCGCGCGTGCAGTACCTCGCAGCGTCGCTCGAACGCGATCGCCCTGGTGTATCCGTGGATTTCGAGGGGCAGGACTAGGCGCCCGCCCTCAGCGACCTGCTCCCGCCAGGCTGGGGAGATGTCCCAGGAGTTGTAGGTGATCACGGTTGCGTCGAAGCCGCCGCGCGGTACGAGGTGTGAGGGGGCGCCGAGTGCCGCATCGCCGTGGAACGCGGTGACACGGCCGCTGCCGGCCTCTGTGGTCAACCGCCGGGTGCGGTGTACGACGTAGGGGTCGATGTCGCCGGTGACCACCCTGCCCGTGAGGCCGGCCACATGGGCGATGAGCTCGGCGTTGTAGCCGCCGGATCCCGCCTCGAACACGATCGCTCCCGGCTTCAGGCACAGGCTTTGGAGCATGTCGGCCTGGAGCCAGGCAGCGGACACCGAACTGGTCGCCTTCCCCGTCTCGTCGCGGCGGGTGACGACGGCCCGGTCGCCGCCGTCGTACGCGGTCTTCAGGGCTTTCTCGGGGACGAAGCGGTGCCGGGGCACCGTGCGCAGCGCCTGCTGTACCGGTTCGGAGGGCGCCCAGCCGCCGTCGATGACCGTCTGGGTCATCTGCTGGCGCAGCCGGACAGCTTCGGCCGGTTCACCGGGCACGGGCGGCTGGTCGATCGCGAGCGGATAGGAGTGGACCGGTGCAAGGCCAGGAATAACCCCGGGCCAGGTCGCGCCCAGGGCCTGCGCGGCTGGAGCGAACACGGGACCGAGGCAGGCCACGGCGTGCAGGTCATGCCACTCCCACCGGTCGAACAACTGCCGTTCTCGGTTGGCGAGGGTGCCGGACCATGCGGTGATACGGACGACCGCGGTGAGCCGCGGCACGCCGTGGCTGTCGTCGGCCAGCATCGTGACCACGTGCGCGTCCGAGGCCGAGGCGGTCAGGCCCGTCTCCTCGGCCAGTTCCCGAACCGCCGCCGCTTCGAAGGACTCCGCACCACTGGTCTTCCCGCCGGGAAGTTCCCACATGCCCCGGCGCGAGCGGCCGAGCAGGACCCGGCCGGCCTCGTCGGTGACGACCGCAAGGGCGCCTGTCACAGCCAGACCGGTGGGCGGTCGCTGTCGCTCCACCGCCCGGGTGCCGGTGTGGCACGGGCCGCGCAGGACCAGGACAGCGAGCTGGTCCGCCTCCAGCCGCTCGACGGTCTCCCAGCCTTCGGCGAGCAGGCGGACCTCGTCCTCGTCGAGGGCGATGTCCCGTCGTTCGGCCGGGGTGTGCTCGACCACGGGGGTGATGGCCACAAGCGTGCCGCCGGGCCGCACTCGTTCACCGAGCCCGTGCAGGACGCGGCTGCGATCGCGCAGGAAGGGGTACATCAGCCGCATGGTGACCAGGTCGTAGCCGTCCTCGTGCAGATCTGCCGGGTCGTCGCGCTCGATGTCCAGGCAGATCCAGCGCACCCGCTCGACGTCGGCGTGTTCGTCCCGGGCCCGGGCGAGAGCACTGTCGGCGAAGTCGACGGCGTCCACCGTGTAGCCGAGGGAGGAAAGGTAGGCGGCCAGGCTGCCGGTGCCGCAGCCCACATCGAGCGCCCGTCCGCCGCCATCGGGAACGGGAGCGTGCTCGGCGAGCAGGGCCCGCTCGCGCTCACCGAGTTCCCGGAACCCCTTGCCGTCGGCATAGTGCTGCTGCCACTGGTCGCGGACGACGTACGCCACGGGCGTGCTCCTCAACTGCTCTTCAGCTGGTGGGTGGTGTGGTGTGCTGGTCAAAGACGGTCCGTTGCGCGGAGCCGGGCCAGGGTGCGGCGGCCTCGCTCGACGAGTTCCGGATCGCCGTGGGCGGCGCCGTATTGGATGCCGGAGACGGCATCCAATACGGACAGGACGACCAGGTGCTCTTCTTCGGCGAGGGACAGGGGGCGGCCGTAGCCGGTCATCAGGGCCTCGTGCAGGTCCGGCCGGCCGTGCCAGGCGTCGGACAGGCGGACGAAGTCCCTGACGGCCGGACCGTGTTCGCTTCTTTCGAAGTCGATCACGTACAACGTGCCAGTCGTCTTCTCCCAGCGAAGGTTCCGCCGCTGGAAGTCGCCGTGCGTGGGAACCCTCTCCAGTGCCGGCAGACCTGCTGCCCCCTTTGTGGTGGCGCGGATGAATGCCTCGTCCCCGGGCTCAAGGTAGGCGCGTGCGCCGTCCAGGTGCCGTTCCAGCTTCTCAAGTGGCATGGAGTCGGGGAGGGGCGGCAGTGCCGGGGCGCTGCGGTGGATGGTTGCCGCGAGCTGCCCGATGCGGTGGAAGATCCGTCGCTCTTGTTCGGGTGGGTGGACGGCGCCGTGCAGAGAACGGCCTGGCACCGCGGTGAGGACGACGGCCCGTAGTGATTTATCGGCGGCCATCAGCCGGGGTGCCATCGGGCCCAGACGGGGGACCCAGCTGCGGAAGGCGGCCACCTCGCGCTGGTGGAAGCGGTCGTTCTGGTGGGTCTTGACGAACCACACCCCATCCTCGGCATCGCGTGCCCGCCACACCTGGCTGCCCTTACGTGCCCAGGAGACATCCGTCCAGTCGGTGATCCGGCCGACCGCCCGCTCGACGAAGCCCCGCACCGCGTCCTCGGGCATCGTGCTGCCTGGGCCGGCGTGGGGGAGGAGGCGCAGCCGGTCGACGGCCGGGTCGTAGGCGATGGGATCGCCGGGCTCCTGGAAGTGCAGGGCGAGCCGGGCTCCGGCCCGGTAGGCGTCCAGCCCGGCCCGGCAGTAGGCCACCATCGGCTGTGGCAGCGCGTCGAGCGGGAACCAGGCCATGGCGTCGCACCGGTCCGGCTCCATGACGCGGGGGCTGCCACGCCAGTGCCGGACCTCGAAGAAGAACCCCACGCGCGTGCCCCCGCCGGGGGAACGGTGGTGCACGGTGACGGCCGCGCGGACATCAGCGGGGTCGACGAGGACGCCCGTCTCCTCTCCGGTCTCCCGCACGAGCGCGGTGACGACATCCTCTCCGGGGTCGAGGTGACCAGATGGGAGGTGCCAAAGTCCTGTCGCGTAGACGTCGCCGGCCCGCCGGGACAGGAGCACTTCGGTGCCGGCCTCGGTATCGCGGACCGCGACCAGGTGCACGTCCAGCGGCTCGGTGTGCCGCCCCCCGCTCACCGGTCACCGCCGGGGCGGCGGGCGAGCAGCACGGTGAACACAGCGTACTCAATGAGCCCTTCATTTCGTCCGTGTTCCTCCAGCAGCAAATGAGCCTCCTGCTCGAACCGTGCGTGCAGATCGCCGAAGAGCGCCGGGCGGGCGAAGCTCGTGCTGCGCAGATAGCCGACCACAGCTGCGGGTGTCCACCTGCGGCGGACTGGGAACCGGTGCTCGGTGACGTCGCTGAACGCGGACTCGGCGAGGTCGTCCTCGTAACGGCGCACCGGCTCTGTGTACGCCCCAGCGGTGCCGGCCCGTCGCTCGGGGCCGAGGTAGGACTGGATGAGCCGCTTCAGCTCCGTCGTCCATTGCGTTGGGTGGGTCCAGAGGCTGCCATCCCCCATGATCGCCATGCTGGCCCCGGGAGCGGTGACGCGGTCGGCCATCGAGAGGACTGCGGGCCGAGGCATCCAGTGAAACGCCCGCGCGCAGGTGACCAGGTCTGCTCGGTAGCCGTCGAACGGCGGCGTGAAGTCTTCGGCTCCGACGCGGTGGAAGCCAGCGGGGCAGTCACCTAGGAGCGGGGCGAGGGTTTCAGCGGCCTCGCGGAGCATCCCTGCGTCCGGATCCACTAAGTCCAGGCGGGCCACATGCGCAAGAGCGGGGAGCAGCGCAGCTGCAACCTGTCCGGTCCCGGAGCCGAGATCGAGCACGACAGGCCGAGCGACACCTCTCACTGTGCCGACGAGTAGGCGGACCGCTTCGGACGGGATGCCCGGCCGGTATCGGGCGTAATCGGCCGCCGCAGAGGCGAACAGGTCCCCGGACTCTTCATCCGGGCGGCCCCTCATGCCTGCTCCAGCAGCGCGCGCAGCGCGGCGGCGTCCGCCTGGAGCTGTACTTCGTCCGGGCGGTTTGTATCTAGGGCCGTCCACGGGAGCGGCCCGCCTGGCGCCGGGTCGGCGTGGTCGGCGTAGCGGGGCACGATGTGGGTGTGGAGGTGGGGCACCACGTTGCCGAGGGTGGAGTAGTTCATCTTCACCGGCTGGTAGAACGTCGTCAGGGCCTTACCGAGCGTGAGGGTGTCGGCCCAGTACGCGGCGGCGTGGGCGTCTGAGAGGTCGGTGGGCTCGGCGACGTGCGGTGCGCCGCGGTGAATGAGTACGCAGTAGCCCCGGACCTGGCCCGAGCGCCACAGGTAGGCGTTGGCCACTTCGCCCTGGTGGAGCAGGATCCCCCAGCCGATGTCGTCGGCGGCGAAGTCGTTGTCACACATGGGGCAGCCCTGGCCGTCGCGGTGGCGGAGGAATTCCTCGGACCACCCGGCCGGTCGACTGGGGCCGTCGGCGGGCGGGGGAACGGGGTGCCGTTGCTGGGTCATGGACAACTCCCGAGCGATGGAGACGTCTGGTGGGGGACGGCGGCGAGCGGGGGCAGCGTCCAGGTGAGGGCCATCCGGCCGGGACCGGAGGCGACGCGCTGCGGGCCCCCGCCGTCCGGAATATCGACCCGGTACGTGTCCGGACGGCCCGCCCGCTCCCAAGCGTCGTGGACGTTTTCGAGTTCGGCCCACACATCACGCGGCCCGTGCACGCGGACCGTGCCGTCGCCGGGGCCGGCCACCGCCCAGGAATCCTCGTCCGGGGCGACGATGGTCATCGTGTCGGCCTGGAAATCCCTGACCAAGCCCGGTGCCAGGTACGCGGCGGCGATCCAGAGGCCGTGGGCGTCATCGTCGGGCGGCGCGAGCCGGGTTGGGCGCGGTCGGCCGGGGTCAGCCTTGACCTTGGGCCGGTGGGTCACGGCGGTGAGCCACTCGTAGCCGAGCAGGGGCCGGTGGCCGCGCGGCCTGCCCGTCAGCACCGCCTGAAGCCTGCCCTTCATCGTGCGAGTGGCGCGCATCTGACCTGGCCAGCTGGGCGTTCTGGTCACGAGCGTGGTCAGCAGCGTTCCGCCGGGGGCGAGCTGCTCCACCCAGGCCAGCGGGATGCAGGGCACGCCGATGCCGGAATGGATCCGGTCATACGGTGCCCCGGTGGCGTGTCCGTTGAGCGCGTCACCTTCGACGACCGTCGCTTCCAGCCCGAGCCGGTCCAGGTTCCGCTGGGCGAACACGCTCATATGCGGATCGCGTTCGACCCCGGTGGCACGGCCAGGGCCCGTGATGGCAGCGGCGAGCGCCAGGGAGATCCCCGGACCCGAACCAAGGTCCAGGAACCGCTGCCCACAATCCAGTTGGAGGCATTGCAACACCTCAACGGTGGCAGGGGCGTAAGTGCTCATGGAGGTCATGTGGCCGCCGGTCACCGGTCCCGGCGAAGGGCGTCCAGCGGCTCGCCGTCACGCTGGAGCAGGACGGAGTCGCCGCTGTGGACGAGGTCGAGCCACTCCGCCTGGTCGTCGGGGTGCGAGCCGTCGAGTAGCCGCCAGTCGATCGGATCCGCGCCTGGGCCACTGACCCGGACATACGCGTGGGGGAGAAGCACTTCCCGCTGCACACGCAGGAGGGCGTCGCGCAGCCGCGGGTCGGTCAGCACGCCGTCGGCGACGAGGCGGTCGACCATCGCGGTGCGGGCGGCGGCCGTTGCGGCGAGCAGGTCAGCGGACATCCTCGGACGCTGGGACGTGCTCGATCCAGAACCCTCTCCTCGTTCCTGACCGGTTGGCCCTACGTCCGTCCTTCTCGTGCTTGCACCGGGAGGCGCGGGTGTATCCGGGATCCCTGCGCGGTGTTTGCAAGAGAGGTCCGGCTGTTGGGCGGCTTCAGGACCAGGCCGGTGCGTGTCCATCTCCGGGGCGCTCACTTTTGCCGCTCCCAACCGATCTCGGTATACAGCCGGCCGGCACGAATCCCCTCGATGGCCGCTCGGGTGTAGGGAACGGTCGGCTCCGGCAGGCGGTCGGCAGGCCACCAGGTCCAACGGAGGCACTTGTCCGGCTCCAGTACGTTGGGCTCGCCCGCCCATTGGCTGGGCCGGAAGAACAGTTGAACGCGCGGTACGGCGTCCTCGTGGTCGAGGAGGTGCACCGTATGCACGAGGGTGAGGTCCTCCTCGGCGACGACCAGCTTCGCCTCCTCCATCGCCTCCCGTGCGACGCAGCTCCGGGCCGGTTCTCGTTCCACATGGCCTGCGAGCAGATGCCACTGGCCGCCCGCGTATGCCGAATCCGGGTGCCGCTGCCCGAGCAGCACCATGCCGTCCCGCTCCAGGTACAGGTGGCCGCCGATCACATTCAGTTCCGCGCTCACGCCGTACCACCTCCGCCCACCGCGGGATTGCGCTGTCCGTCGCCGGCGGGGGCGGCGCCGGGTGAAGGTGAGGGGACGGGTGGTTGCATGAGTGGATCTCCTGGATGGGAGGGGACGGGCTGGGCTCCGGGCATCTGGCGGAGGCCGCGTAGTGGGGAGCGGTAGAGAACCACGAGGGGGACGAGGAGCAGGCAGGTGCCGACGACCAGGGTGGGCCGTACGCCGATCTGTGTCCCGAGGCCGCCCGCGACCAGGGCGGCCACCGGCCGGGCGCCTGAGGTGAGCCAGGTACTGACGGCCTGCATGCGGGCCTGCATGTCATCGGCGGTGACGACCTGACGAATGGAGCGCTGGGTGGTTCCCGCCGCCGCGGCGCAGGCCAGCTGGAGAAACAGGGCGGCGCCGATGCCGATCTGCCAGGCCAGGGCTGGGGAAGCGAGCAGCAGCGGGATCTGGGTGAGCGGGGTGAGCGCGAGCGCGACGAGCATCATCGGCCCGGGCCCGTACCGTCGCGCGAGGGCCGGGGCGGCAAGCGCTCCTGCCGCCGCGCCGAGGGCTCCCAGCCCCAGGACCACGCCGAAGGCGGTCGGGCTCATCGAAAGGGACTTGAGCAGGTACAGGGCCCACAAGGTGTTGAGGAGTGCCAGGGCGGCCGAGGTAGTCGCGTTGACCAGGGTCAGTGTGCGCAGCCGATGGTCACGGCGTACGTACCGCAGGCCCTCACCGATCTCGGTGTGCAGACGGTGGCTTCCTGCTCGCGCCCGGGTGGTTTCGCGTGTCTGGATGCGGGCGGTGCACCAGGCGCTGACGAGGTAGGAGCCGACGTCGCCGAGCAGTGCCCGGGCCGGTCCGAGGAGCGCGGTCAGGGTGGCGCCGAGGTTGCTGCCGGCGGTGGCGGCGACGGCGAACAGGGCTCCGATACGGCTGTTGCTCCGTTGGATCAGGGACCGGTCGACCAAGCTGGGCAGGAGACTGATCGCGGCGGCATCATGCAGCACCCCTGCCGCACCCTGCACCGCAGCGACCACCATGAGCTGGGTCAGGGACAGCCTGTCCAGCGCCACCGCTGCGGGCACGCTGGCCAGCGCGGCGGCGCTGACCAGATCTCCGGTGATCATCTGCTTCCGTTTGGAGCGCCGGTCGGCCAGCGCTCCGGCGTGCAATGCCAGTAGCGCGGGCGGGAGTTGGCCCATGAACGTGATCCAGGCGACCTGGGCAGGGCTGGCATCCAGTTGAAGAACGGCCAGCACGGGCAGGGCCATCGAGCTGATCGAGCTGCCGGCCACACTGGCGGCCTGGCCGGTCAGGTACCGACGGAAGTCTTGGTGCCGCCACAGCGACGTCCGCCCGGCCGACGAGACGGGGTCACACGAGGAGGACATGACCTACTCCCTCGGCTTCCGTCGGGCGCACGCCTGGTACGACCGTGGCTGCGTGATCGTGTTGCTCGGGCATCCCGGGCACCGCAGTGTCCACGGCCGGGTCGCTGGCGCCGCGGAGCAGAAACCCCTTCCGCCGCAGAAGGGGAGCGTCACATGGATGGGGGCCGTTCAGCACATCGGCATCCGGACGGGTCAGCATGGCGGTGTGCTGTGTGCTCACGGCGGCGGACAGGTCTGTGAGCATGATGCTCTTCCGCGGGCGTGTGCTCATGCGGATGCCTGCCGCTGTGCGTCGTCGTCCCGGGCATCCGAGGAGACCTGGCACGACAGCAGCTGTCGGAACAGACCCGGTTGCTCGGCAAGCTCTTCGTAGGTGCCCTCCTGCACGACCCTGCCCTCGTCGAGAACGACGATTCGGTCGGCTACGGCGACGCTGGTGATGCGGTGGGTCACCAGCAGTACCACCCGGTCCCGGGCAAGACCCCGTAGCCGCTGGAAAATCCGGTACTCGGCAAGCGGATCGAGGTTCGCGGTCGGCTCGTCAAGGACCAAAAGCCCCGCCTGGCGGAAGAAGGCTCGTCCGAGAGCGATGCGCTGCCACTGGCCCCCGCTCAGTTCCTCCCCGTTGAGCCACTCGCGAGCGAGGAGAGTGTCCAGGCCGGCGCCGAGCTTGTCGACGACCTCGTCGGCGCCGGCGGCCTCACACGCCTCGCGTACCGCCGCGTCGCCACGTGCCGTGGGCTGCCCGAGGGTGATGTTCTCCCGCACCGTCAACGGCCAACGCGCGTAGGTCTGGGGTACCAGGGCCACTTGCTTCCACAGCGCCTGCGGCTCGGCGTCGCCGGTGGGAACGCCGTCCCACAGCACCTGCCCCTCGGTGGGCAGGTACAGGCCACTGATCAATTTCGACAGCGTCGACTTACCCGAGCCGTTGAAGCCGACAAGGGCGGTGACCTCGCCCTGGCGCAGGGTGAGCGTCACGTCGGACAGAGCATCTTGGTTCTTGCCCGCGTACCGGTGCGTGACCGACTTGACCTCGATCTTCTTCGGCGGCCCCGGGCGATGCGCACCCCGGCGCATGCGGAACCCTCCGGCCTTGTCCAGGAAGCCGCTCCAGTCGTCCATGTACAGGCCCGTGCGCACGGCGCGCGCCCCTACCGAGACCAGACCGCGGACCGACTGGCCCACCGTCTGCAAGGCGAACACAGCCGTCCCGGCGTGCCCGACGCTGATGCGGCCGGTGGCCAGCAGCCACACGACCGCCGCCCATACGACTGCCGAACCCACGCCGCCGCACAGTGCGCCGATCAAGGACATGCGGGCCCCCTTGTCGGCGGCGGCGCGGTCCTCGCGGTTGATCCGTGCGACCGTCTGCCGGTACCGGCCGGAGAGGAAACCGGCCATGGTGCCGGCACGGATCTGGTCGGCAGCCTCCTTGGTGTAGATGTGCCAGCGCAGGATCGACAGCATCCGCAGGTCGCCGTTGCTGCGCAGATTCGCCAGGTATCGCACACGTGCGGCGCTGACCTGGGCCAGGGCCTGCGGCAGGCTGGCCGCGACCAGAAGGGGGAGAAGGACCCAGTGCACGCCGGCCAGCACGATCGCTCCGGCGACGAAGGAAGCCGACGAGGCGATCAGGTCCTGCCCCTCGTCGATCAGGTTCCCGGTGACCTGCGCCCCGCGGTCGGCGGCTTCGCGGTCGTGGTTGAAGTCGGGCTCGTCATAGGCGCACAGCTCCACCTCGGCGCAGCCGGTGAGGAGCATCTGCTCGGCCTCGCGCGACATCAGTGGGCCCAACCGGGAAGACAGCCAGGAGACGGTGATCCCCAAAAGGGCGCGTACGCCGGCGGTGCCGGCCAGCAGGGCCACGGACGGCCACGCCTGAAGGAGCCGCTGGTAGACGTCTCCGCTGGTCAGCAGGGCGGTCAGGGTGCCGCTGATGGCGACCAGGCCAAGGGCTTGCATCACGCCGGTGACGGCCTGGCATAGCAGGAGACCGATGGTCGCTCGGCGGTCGACCCGCCACGCGAGAGCCAGTGACCGGCGTACCAACTGCGGCAGCCGCCGGGCCATATCGCGCATCCTGATCGAACGGCCGGCCGCTTCACGGCTGCCCGTCAGATCGACATACCGCATCTGCGGCTCCGTGGCAGCCGTTTCCGATTCCGATGGCTCATCTGGCTCGGCTGTAGAGGACGCGTCGGGCCCGGTCGTCGGTCCGGGAGGCAACGAAGAGGGGGTGGACTCCAGCGGGGCGGTGCGCGGCCCCGGGATGTTGTCGGGTGATGCATCGGTGGGCTCACTCATGCTGCCCACCTCGTATCCGGTCGTGCTGCGCGCTGGGCGGCGGCGTCAACTTGCCGCCCGGATCGTGCGGAGCACGGGACAGCCGGCATAGGTCGTTCGAATGCGGCGATGGGATTTGCGGGGACGGGCACAGGGTTCACGGAGTCCTCCAGATGGACGCACGAGGGGTACTGGTGCTCTAACAACGGCCCCCGGACGGGTCTGTCACGGGCAGATCCGGGGCAGATAGTGGACGGACGTTCTATTGGGTGTCCGGGGTCAAGCGGGCCTTGTCGTGGGTCGCGCCTGTGTCGCTCGAACAGCTGGGATCACCCTTTCGAGGTATTGCGGGGGATCCCGTCGGGCGCGGTGCGGGCATGGCAACGAGGAGCAGCGGCGGCGGTGGCGTCCGCTGCTCTCGACCTGGGAGGCGGGTCAGGTTCCGGTCTGCTCCAGGGCCCCGTTCCATGCGGTGAGGGCGTCGGGGCCGGAACGCAAGAGCGGGGCGACGGGATTGGTCAGGTACTCGTGCTCGACGAGGTAGAGGCCGGCGGTGGCGGCGTAGCCGGGGAATAGTTCGTTGAGGCGGGTCATCACGGTCTCCGGCGCGGCGTCGTCAGCGTCGAGGAGGCGGCACGCAAGGATCTTGCGGTTCCACACGTCGATGCCGAAGACGGCAGGGTCGCGGGAAGCGTGCGAGGCAATTACCGCGGCGGTGTAGGGGCCCACTCCTTGGATTTCCTGGACGGCCTCCATCAGGTTTCCGGCGGCCTTGAGGTCCTCGGTGCTGTGGTCGCGGAAGTAGGCCGCGTAGTGCGGAAGGCTTTTGGCGCGAAACCCCAGACGGTCCCGTTCCTTCAGCGTCTCCGGCGGTATGTGGGCGATCTCGTCTGGGGTGAACCAGGCCCGCAGCGTAATCCCGTCGAAGTGGACGAGACGGCCGTAGTGGACCAGCAGGTTGCGGGTCATCTGGGCGGTGCGGCGGATGGTGACGTTCTGCAGCAGCAGGGCGATCACGGCGACCTCGAAGTGGTCCTCCGGGCACGACTGCCGCATCCCGCCCAGGGCTGCGAGTGCCTCGCGCATTGCGGGCACTCGGGACGCGAGTTCCGCGAACGCCGCCTGGTCTTCGTCCAACCCGTATGAAGAGATGAGCCGGCGCGTCAGCTCCTCGCGGTCGGCGGGCTTGAAGTAGCCGTCGGTGTAGATGTCGGCGATCACGGTGCGGTCCTCGGCATGCAGCCGGACTCCGACCACGAGGTCGCCGACTCGGAAGGTACGCCAGCTGCAGGACTCGGTGTGGGCTTCCAGGCCGGTGGCGTAGTGGGACGGCTTCCAGAAGGTGTGCAGGGCGTTGAACGGACCGTCGCCGGTGACGGGTAGTTCGAGGGTGTCGGTGTGGTCGAGGGTGCGGGGGTTCACGTCATGCTCCCGGGTGGCGGCCGTGGGTCGCAGGGGGCCGCCGAACAGCTCGTGTTCGGCGTCGGAGACCTGCGGATCGGCCATCGTGACCGGGCCGAAGAATCTCTTCACCGGGCGCCTCCCGCAGGCCAGTTGATGGCCCGGTAGGACGGGCCGTGGGTGAGCAGGTGGAAGATGGTGGCGGTGTAGGGGTGACAGTCCGGCGACGGTCGTTCCATCGGCACCCAGAAGAGCCCTTCGTGCTTGTGTGGCTCGGCGTTGTACGGCTCACCCGTCCACGACTGCGCCAGGAACACGGCGGTGATCCGGTCCAGGCCACCGTCGGAGTCATGGTGGTGGATTAGCCCGCAGAACTCCTGCTGCTCAGCAGTGATATGGACCCCTACCTCCTCCATGGCCTCGCGTCGCGCAGCGTGGTCGAGTGGTTCACCGACTTCCAGGTGGCCGCCCACGACAGTGAGCTGTCCCGGTGCGAGGGCGGCGTCCAGTGCGCGGCGTACGCACAGGGCGGCGCCGTTCGTACGGAGCAGGACCTGTGCCACGTCGGCGATCAGCTGGTGAGGCGAGTCGCTCACGGGCGGCCCTCCTGTACCAGGCGTTCTACGGTGTGCCGACCGTTGGTCACGAGGGCACCGCCGTGCCGAAAGCTATGGGTGAGGACGGAGGACGGGAGAGGTGTGGGCTGCGTCATGCCAGGTACCTCGTATCCGGTCGTGACCCGTCGTCGAGCAGAGCTGCGCGACCGGAGGTGAGGCGAAGGCTGGCGCCCGAGGAGGTAGCGGCATTTTCGAACGCAGGATGAACGAGTCCAGGGCGGCGTACGGGATGCATGGGGACTCCTCGGGGCGAGATGCGGACAGGTGATCGGGTAACGGCGGTCCTGCTGTAGCCGTAACGGGTGGAGGGGAGCGAAATCTAGAACGTGATTTCGAATACCGGGCTCTCTCCTTGTGTGGTCGGGTGGGGCGGGCTGTGATGCAGTGTTCGATCACTCATGTGGGTTGCGGTACCTCCTGCGGGGGATTGCCGGGGGGCGCTTGGTCGGTCATGGCCTGGCGAGGTCCGGGCGGAGGGCGACGGCGTCGCGAAGGAAGCTGCGCTTGGAGTAGAAGGTGTGCTCGGCGGCCCAACCGTGACTGGCGAGGTACTCGCAGAGCCAGCTGTCGATCCGCTTCATCTCGATGAGGATCTCGTCCTGGTCGTGGTCGAGGATGCTGCGTGAGCGGAGGTACTCCAGCTCGCACTGGGAGAGCACCACGTCGGGGGCCGCCAGGAGGGCGCAGCGGTCGAGGAAGATGCCGTAGACGTGTCCGGTGCGTAGCGACTCGCACTGGATGTCGTAGCGGACGCGTTGGAAGGGCGGCATGGCCCGGACCTGGAGGTTCAGGTCTTCGCGCAGGAACGTCTCGAAGCGGTCGGGGGTGATGTCGAGGCCAGGGGTGAGTTCCTCGCGGCGGGCGAAGGCGTCCTCGGTGAACCACTTTCGCTTGAGTACGTGCCCGGCGGTGACGGTGGGGATGAAGGAGGCGTAGCCGATCTCGGGCTCGGGACCGGTGACGTCGAACAGATGGTTCTCGGTGTGGTGGATCTGGAACTCTTCCCGGTACTCCGGACCGCAGCCTTCCAGCTTGCCGTCGCGCAGTGCCTTGAGCAGTTCCATGGACGCGGACCAGATGTCCGGTGCCGGGTCGAGGGTGTACTTGATCTCCAGCTCAGTGCCGGAGAAGTGCTTGCGGAAGTACCGCAGATGGTTGTTGAGCGCCGTACTCGACTCTGCGTGCGCCGTCAGCACGGGGTCGAACCAGCGCAGTTCCTCGACCGGGCCGTGGCCGACTGGTTCCCGGGTGGTGCGGACGAAGCAGGCGTCCTCGGGGTGGAAGCGGATCTGAGCGTACGCGTGGTAGCCGCCGCCGGGGTGTTCGGCCAGGTAGCACAGCGGCACCAGGCCGGGGGCGTCCTCGGTGCCGACCAGGCCGCGCAGGGCGGGGCCAGCGATGGCGTCGGGGAACAGTTCGCCGCCGTCGATCCTGGCTGCCCCGAGCCGGGTGCCGCCGGGGTGCAGCGCTTCGGCCGGGCAGGGTCCCAGCGCGTTCCAGCGGACGATCACGGTGGTGGCCGGCCGGCATACCTCCTGCGGTGGCACCCGTACGAGCACGATCGGCTCGTCTGGTCGCCGTGGCGCGGTGCGGTTGAGGAGGTGGACGCCGCCGAGGACGACCCAGGCTCCCCGGTACGAGGGCTGCTCATCGTGCACGCTGGTCTCCTTCGTGTGAAGCGGGTGCCACGGGTGATCGCCCTGCAGCCCGAAGGGGCCACCGGGTCGGCCGGACATCCCCGTATGGCTGCCTGCTCGTCGCTGCGACGTCCGGCCGGTTCGTCGGCCTAGGGTGGGGCGGGTGAGTCATGGTGAAGTCGGTCAGGTGATCTTGGACGAGGCTGTTGCGGATGCCCGCCTCGCCGCATGGGAGTTCGACGGTGCACGGGCCTGGCTGGAGGAAGCCCGCCGACATCCCATGGAGCCGCTGGCGGCCGAGGTGTGGGTCACCGACCCTGCTTTCGAGCACGTCCTGCTGGTCAAGCACCGCGTGCGCGGATGGGTGCCGCCGGGCGGCAAGGTGGAGCCGGGCGAGGCGCCGCGTGCGGCGGCGGCACGAGAGCTGCTGGAGGAGACCGGCCTGCGCTGCGAGCTGCTGCCCGAGCCCGCAGCCGTGGCGGTGCGTTCCTACCGGGCCGATTGGACTCCGACGCTGGGCCTGTCCTACGCCGCGATCGTCGGACGCGACGTTCCGCTCGCCGGGGAGCAGAACCAGCCGGCGGCATGGTTCCGTCTGGACACAGGCTGGGACAGCGTCTTCCCCGAAGACCGCGAGCGCATCCGTGCGCACGCTCGCCGTCTGGCAGCGGGCCGGGCGGTCGGCTCCCGCTGAGGCAGGCCCCTGGCCGCCGTTCACAGGACGGCCTCGATCCGGTCGAGGTCGGCCGAGGGCAGCGTGACGAGCTCAAGGTCGTGCAGGAAGCGGCACCACACCGGCTCCAGGCCGGGTTCGCGCTCGAACTCCTCACGGTCCAGGCATCCGTTGGCGTGCGCGGCGGTCCGCAGCGCGTGCTGCTGCAGCTGGGCCGGGTGGATCCACCGAGGGGTGCGGACCTCCCGGGGCGAGGGGCACAGCGACCCGGAAACCTCGGCCTGGAAGATCCACCAGTGGTGGCCGACCGGCCCGCTGGGCGTGCGGTGGCAGTGGTTGGGCCGCCACTGGTCCAGCAGCAGGTGCAGGTGGGTGACGGTAAGACCGACCTCTTCGGTGACTTCGTCGCGGGCGGCCTGCTCGGGGCCGCCATGCTCGTCGACGTGGCCGGCGACCGGGGCGATTCCGGCCGGAGGAATCGCCCGCTCGAAGACCAGCAGGCCGCTCGGAGAGGAGATCAGTACCCCGACGCTTGCGTGGTCACAGAGGCGGGCCCCGCCGTCGGGAGCCGGGCCAGCCGGAGTCATGCGGCGGCCTCTGGCCGTTGGGCGACGACGACGAGCCAGCTCGTCACGGCCGGGGCGTCTGGGGTTGTCATGGCGTAGGCGGTGTCGAGGATATGCATCCGCTGGGCGTGGGTGAAGTCGCCCTCGGGCCGCGCGAAGACGGGGATGGACAGCCACGCCTTCTTCTCGGCCATGGTGCTGTGCTGGGCGGTGACCTCTGTGCCGACGACCGTCAGCCCGGCTGTGGTCAGCTGCTCGGTGACTGTTGTCATCGGCAGCTTCGGCGGCCTGTCCGCGTCGCGCGGCGGTGGGGTGTATCCCTGGGTCTCAGCGGCGACTTGGCGGATGAGGGCGTTCAGGGTAGGTCCGGTGCGGATGGACAGTTCGTCGGGGTGCCGGACGCCGGCGAAGCCACCGCCGATGTTGAAGACGAAGCGCCCGCCTGGGCGCAGGATGTGGGCGACGGCCGCGAACACTGCGGCGGTGTCGGTCTTCCAGATCGCGGAGTTGCACACCACGGCGTCGGCGCTGCCGGCGTACAGGTGGTCGGCGAGCCGTTCGGCCGGGGCAGTGATCCAGGTCAGGCGGGCGTCGGTCAGGGTGCGGCGGCCGACGCGCTGCATCGCGGCGGCGTTGTCGACGGAGACGACCCGGGCGCGGGCCGGGATCAGGTCGAGGATCGCGCGGGCGGTCGCGCCGGCGCCGCCGCACAGGTCGACCACCAGGCTGGCGTTGGCCAGATGGCCTCGACGGGCGAGGTCGCGGCTGGTCGCGTCATACATGGGGTAAGCGCGGGTGAAGGCGTCGTACGCCTCGGCGTTGCTGTCCTCGTCCCAGCCGAGGATGGCGTCCTGGGGTGCCATGTTGTGTGGCCTCGCTTCTCAGGGCGGCCCGGCAGTGCAGGCCGGGCGCTCGGGCAGGGTCAAAAGAGCGCGGACTGTACGGCGGCGGGCGGTGAGGAGAACTGTGCGCCGAGGACGATGCGCCGGCCCTTGAGGGTGCCGAGGTCGAGCAGGTAGGGCAGTTGTTCACCGTCGCCGTCGAGGGTGGCGAGGACCTGGGAGCCGAGGCAGGAGAGCACCGTCAGCCCGTGCTCACCGGAGCGTGGGTCGTGCGGGTACAAGGCGCGCCCGGTCTTCGGCGTCCGCAGCAGGTCGCCTTCGCCGGGCGGCGTCCACGGCTCCGGTGTGGCCGGGACGTTCAGGCCGCTCAGGGCCGCGGTGGCGCGGTCGAGGTGCTGATGGTGGGCGGCACCGGCCGGGGCGAGGTCGCGCAGCTCGGCCAGGGCCGTCAGCTTGGCCGCGGCTCGCACGGTCTGCGTCAGGCCGAGGTGGCGGGTGAGGGCATCCTCCAGGAACCGCACGGCGCGGCCGTCAGCCCTCCGGGCGAGGTAGGTAGCGATCAGGGCACCCTGTTCGTCGAGGCGGGAGCGCTTACGGGGTTCGGCCGCGGTGCCGATCTTGGTGGTGCCGTCGGCGAACGTCGCCAGGTACAGCCAGTGCGGCTGGGCCATGTACGCCGCCAGGGCGTCGGGAACATGCCCGCCGGAGTGGAACCGGTGGGCGAAGCGGAAGTCGTCCCGCCCGGCGCAGGCCGGGCACTGTCCGCCGGCCTCGGCCGGGGCCCGGTCAGGGCAGGCGACCGCCTCGACGCGGACGCGGTCGGCGAACCGGTACCGGCCGGTGCACCACCGGCCGGTACCGCTCACCTGGTAACTCAGGCGCCTGCCCATGACCGGGGCGTAGACGAGTGGTCCGCCGGTCACGGGGGCGAGCAGAAGACGGGGGTCTGCGCTCGCCCAGGTGATGCCGTGACAGACGTATGTCCCGCTGGCGGGCAGGGCCTGGTCCATGGTGCGTTCCTTGTCGATCGGGGAGGGAGGGCCGGTTTAGACGGTCAGGCGCAGACGGTCGGTCAGGGCAGCGGCGGCGGCCTTGAAGACCTGGTCGCGGTCCAACTGGGCGACGTCCAGCGTCAGCCAGGCGCCGCGCTCCGCCTGTTCGCGCATCTGGTCCAGGACGGTGTCCTGGTAGCGGATGAAGTCCTCGTCACCGCCGCCGGCGTGGCCGGCCTCCAGGGAAGTGAACGAGCCTTTGCGGACGAGAGCCTCGCGGGCACCGATGTTCAGGAAGAACACCAGGTCCGGCTTTGTGAGATGCGCGAAGACCTGCTCGCACAGGCGGGGGGAGACCTCGGGGTTGACCGCGTACC
The DNA here is from genome assembly GCF_042678285.1 of Streptomyces caeni. Taxonomy (NCBI): domain Bacteria; kingdom Bacillati; phylum Actinomycetota; class Actinomycetes; order Kitasatosporales; family Streptomycetaceae; genus Streptomyces; species Streptomyces caeni. Next base: position 8,415 of record NZ_JBHUDX010000089.1, on the reverse strand, counting down.
GAGCGAGGATCTTGTGGTGCGCGTTGTCGAGGATCACGTGGGTTCCCGCGGCGAGGGCCGGCTGGATGACGAGCTGGTCCTGCAGGGTGTACCAGGAGGCCAGGGCAAGCAGCCAGTAGTGGTCGCCGCATGCCTGGGCGACGCCGGCGTCGCGCCGGTAGACCAGCTCGTTGAGGCGGTCGAGGTAGGCGGACAGCTCCGGGTCCCGGCGGACGTCGGTGCTGTGCTTGCCGATGAGGACTGCCGTGTGGCCGGCGTCGTTGAGGGCCTGGTGCAGGCGGGCGGCGAGGGTGGACTTGCCGGCCCCGTCACCACCGACGAAGGTGATCAGCTTCCCGGCTGCGGTGGTGGTCGGCGCGTTCGCCGTCATCGGGATTCTCCCAAGGGGTGGGTCGGGCTGGCGGTCAGGCGGCCGGTGATGATGGTGCGGATGCGGTCCACCAGGACGGCGCGCTGGCGCAGGACGTCGCTGTGACGCTCATTGGACAGGTCGGCGGGATAGTGCGTGGCGAGGTTGTTGGAAATGACGTGGAGGTAACCGAATCTGATCCCCGCCTGGCGCGCCGCCGCCCCCATGGGGCCGATCTCCGGGTCGACGAAGGCGTACGAGGCGGTGTGCTGGGCCAGCCAGTCGCGGTTCTCCAGCAGGATCGACGGGGAGGACACGTGCAGGCCGCTGCGCACCCCATCGTGGGCGGCGGCGTAGTCGCCGAAGAAGTCGTCCCAGCTCACCATCGCCCCGCGTACCAGGCTGGTGTTGCCGGTCGCCAGCCAGGCGTTCGGTTCGACGCCGGGGGTCAGCGAGCCGACCTTGCCGACGTAGACGACGTCGCCTGCGCCGAGTTCGGCAAGGCGCGTGACGACCCGTCCGGCCACGTCTCCCCAGATGCTGTGGAGGAACCCGAGGTAGACCACGCGACGGCCGGCGACGTCGAGGCGCTGCCAGGCGTAGCCGGGTCCGCGGGTCCACACTCCGTTCTCGGGAGCGAGGTACTGAAGGCCCCAGCCGACGATCACCAGGTCGCCGTCCAGTTCCAGGTCGAGCGCATCGAGCGCCGTTCGGCACTCCTCCTGCTCGGGCGGCTGATAGGTGACGGTATCGGCGGGGCGGCCGGTCATGGCCAGGTACGTGGCGATGATCAGGGCGTAGTGCTGGACGTAGTCGGCTCCGGGGAACGCCTTGACGATGAGGTCACGGCCGTGGATCTCTGCGGTGGGCCGTTCGATGTTGAACAGCTTCCCGGTCTTCTCGTACCGGGAGATCACCGCCGTGCGGTCGTAGCCGCCGATGACGCGGATGCTGTCCCAGTCCTGGTCCTGGATGAGGTGGTGGACCTTGATCTCCAGGTAGCGCAGCAGCCTCGCGTGGGTCATAGTGTGCCCGGCCGGCTCGATCGGGGCGGCGCGCAGGAGTCCGGGGGTCGGGTCGGCGAGTAAGGGCGTCATCGGTGCTCCTCGGCGATCGTCACGGTGCTGCCGGCCGCCGCGCGAACGACGGAGATGTTCTTCCGGATGAGGTCGAACCGGTCTTCGGGGATCGGGCCGAGCTTCTCGATGCGGGGCGTGGAGGGCTTCTCGTACGGCCCTTCGGGCAGCAGGGCGACGCCCATCGCGCCGAGGATGACCGGGGCTGCGCCGTCCACGGAGGAGATCCACTCGTGCTCGCGCTGCTCGATCAGCTCCAGGTGCCCGGTCCGGCCCAGACCGAGCAGCCGGTAGATGAGCAGATCGTCGACCAGGCCGCGATCCTGCAGGTAGGCGGTCGCCAACCAGCGGGTGCGGCACAGTTGCTCGTCGGGATCCGGTCGACGCGAGGCCGGCAGGGCGATGGCCCCGGCCCAGCCGCTGGTCACGAAGGCGTCGTAGGTGCGCAGCCACTCGTCGTCGTCCGCGGCGTGCAGGACCGCGCACAGCCGGAATGCGTCGCCGGACAGCTTCCGGATCTCTCGCGCGGCCTTCTCGCTCGCCTTCAAGGTCGCGGTCCCGTCCCGCATGACGTCCGGCAGGATGATCTCCCTCGCGGACACCGCCAGCGCGGCTTCGACGAGGCTTTCCGCCGGCAGGGCGTAGCCGAGGTCGAAGAGCCCGTTGTCGATGATGATCTCGGCGCCGCGCTCGGCCTCGTGAGCGAAGAAGGCCCGGTAGCTCTCGTCGGACAGCACGTGCTGGGCGGCCACGTGGTGAACGCGGGCCGGCTCCTGGGCGACGAAGTTCTTCAGGTAGGCAGGCGGAGCGATGACGGAGAAGTCGATGCCCGCGGTGGTGATCACGACGCCCCCCACAGGCCGGTGGTGAGGGTGAGGAACTGCTGGGAAAGGACGGGGTCGGTGCCGAAGCGCCCGCCCGAGTGCACCGTGGTGGTGCGAGCCTCCTCCATCCGTACGCCCCGCATGCTCATGCACAGGTGCACGCCGCGCACGGCGACGGCGATGTTCTCGTGTCCGATCACGCCGTTGAGGTATTCGGCGACCTGGCGGGTGAAGCGTTCCTGGACCTGCAGTCGGCCGGCGAAGTGCTGGGCGATCCGCCCGAACTTCGACAGGCCCACCACCTCGCCATCCGGCACGTATCCAGCCGTGACCTGCAAGTTCATGGGCAGCATGTGGTGCTCGCAGAGCGACCACACGCTCATGCCGCCCACGATGACCAGCTGACCACCCAGCTGGGACTCGGTGAAGCAGGTGGCCGTTTCGGCGCCGTCCGGGGACAGGAAGGCTCTCCACCAGGCCGCGACGCGGTCCGGGGTGCCGGTCAGCCCCTCGCGGGCGGGGTTCTCGCCCAGCTCGACCAAGAGCTGGTGGATCAGGCCGGCGACCCGGCCGGTGTCGATGACCGCAGTGGGCCCGGCGACGGCAGCCGTCGGCGCCGCCGCAGGGCTGGCGATAGAGGTCGTCATGGGCGTCTCTCGTTTCCGGGGACTGGGGAACGGATGGGGCGTGGAGTCGCGTGCGGTCAGCGGCCTCTGGCGTCCGCGAAGGCCAACACGTGAAGGCGGGTGGTGAAGTGCCAGTGCCGGGCCGCGACCCCGTCCGCGAGGACCCGGGTAGTCGCGGTGATCACCTCGGGGGTGGTGCCCTCCGGCATCACCCACACCGGCGCGAGCCGGTGGGCGTCGGCCAGCTCGGCGATCCGGTCGAGGTCGTCCACCGTGGAAGCGACGAACTTGAACGCCGCCCGCCCGGAGGCCACAAACGCCTCCAGCGCGGCTGGCACGATGCTCTTCGTCTCCTTCACGCCGAAGCTGGCAAGCTTGGGCGAGACGTTGAACCGGACCCCGTCGGCCACCAGCTCGGGAGTGGGCGCGATGGTGCCGTTCGTCTCGAACTCGATCCGCTTGCCGGCTGCTATCAGTCCCCGGACGAGAGGCACCAGTCGCGCCTGCTGGATCAACGGCTCGCCGCCGGTGATCACGACCAGCTCGACCGGTGAAGACGTGGCCCAGGCCACCAGGCCCGCGACGGATTGCCTCGTCGACTCCTCGTGCGGGTCGAAACGAGACCAGTCCCAGGTGTACTTCGTGTCGCATCTCGTGCAAGTGAGGTTGCACCGGGACAGGCGGATGAACAGGGCCGGGTGTCCGCAGCTTGGGCCCTCGCCCTGAAACGTCGGCACCTCGGTACCGAAGCACTCCGCGACGATCAGGGATTCGCCTTCGGCAGCTTCCGGTTCGAGGTTGAGCGGCTTGGTTGTGGTCATTGGCCCACCACATCGAAGCGGGCCCAGCTGCTTGCGGTCTCGCGGACTAGGACGGCGACAAGGCGGCCGGGGATCTCCGACTGGAGGTTCTGAACGAACCAGCCGGCCAGGAACTGGGCCAGGCGCTCCGAGGTGGGCTCGAAGGGCAGGATCTCGTGCAGGTTGTGGTGGTCGAGCTCGGTGTCCAGGAACGACTTGAACGGGGCGAGCGCACCGAAGTCCGTGACAAAGCCGGGATCCTCCAGCGCGGATGCAGTGAGGATGACCTCAACCTCGTAGCTGTGCCCGTGCTGGCGGGAGCACTTGTGCTCATGCGGCAGCCGGGGAAGCCGATGGCCAGCCTCGAAGGCGAACTTCTTACCGATGGTGAAGTTGCCGGGCGGTAGTGGAACAGCACTGAAGCCCATTCGATTTCTCCGAGAGGTGAGGGTGTGGCTGATTCGGGCGGGATGGGGCAGCCGCCTCTTCAGGCGGCTACGGTCTGTGCCCCCAGGTGGTTCTTCGCGGCCTTGTCCAGCACCTTGGTGAAGTGCTCGGCGCGCTCGTCGCCCTCGGCCTCCTGAGCGCGGAGGCCCCCGAAACGGGCCCAGTACCGCCGGCAGACGTCCCTCTCCATCAGCTTCGAGGCGTAGAACGGCAGACGCCCCTCCCGGACGAAGCCGAGGCGGTCGCGCAGGCTGAGCATGCAGATGAGCTGGTTGGCCTTCAGCAGCTGCATGTACTCCTCGACGTCCAGGTCCTCGGGCGTCCAGAGCTTGGCGAGGTCAGGGTTGGCGGACATCTGCGTCAGCCAGTCGAGTTGGTTGCGCGCGACGGTCGCCTCATTTCGTTCGGCCTGGTGCCGCGCGTCCTGCCTCAGCCGGGCGGCTCCGACCACGACGGTGGCGAGGGAAACCGCGGCGCCGGCAGCGAGGACGGCGGTGGTGAGCTTCATGCTTTAACGGTCCTTTCACGCAAAGTGATCTGGGGCGAGGGCGGGTCTGTGGAAGCCTGCGGGGCTCGCTGCGTCATGCGACCCCCGCTAGCACGACGGCCGGTGAGCCGCCGACAATGCGATCCAGGGCGTACCGGCGGCGCACAGTGTCCAAAGCGACGGCGATCGGCGGCAGTCCGACGGCGGCCCTTCGCTGGTCCAGCAACTGCGGCGCACGCAGTGGGCACAGCTCCACCCCTGCTGCGCTGAGGACGAGTTGCGTCCCGAACTCTTGGGGTCGCCCGCTGTTGACCAGGGCGCGGTCGTGAAGGTGGGCCCAGTGCTGGATGCGCGCATCGCCGTCCTGGACCGCACGTTTCAAAAGGGTGGTGGCCGCCCGCTGGAAGTCGGGTTCGTCGTCGGCGTGAAGAGCGATGCTCCAGGCGGCACGTGCTGCGTCGGGGCCCACGAGACGGTGGCCGGGCCAGTCATGTTCGGCCAGGATGCGGCGCAGCACTTTGGTGTCGGCGTGCTCAGCGTGACGGTCCTGGCCGAGGTGGACGGCGTCGAGCTGGTTGCGTACGCGTCTTGCCCGGCGTGCTGCCGACTGTGCGGCGCGGGCGATGAGTTCGCGGGCGAGGTCCGGCCGCAGCGGTTCCGCGGTCCTCACGCGATACTCCGCTGGTCGGCGGCGGACTGCGGCTCGTGGACCTGGCAGCCGATGAGCGCGCTCAGCCCAGGCCGAAGCTCGGCGGTGAGTTCGAGGCGCGCGACTCGCTCATGGTGCTGTCCGGTGCCCGATCCACGGACGTCCCAGCCCATGTCGGTGAGCCGACGAAGGAATGTGGCGATCGGATCGACGTCGAGAGGATGGCGGGCCATGGCCTCGGCCCGCACAAGCGGTACCTCGAGCCGGGCGGCGAAGTCGGAGGCCCACAGAGTGATCAGCCGGACGGTGTCATCGGAGTGACCGGGCAGGGTGTGGACGCAGTCCAGGAAGAGGCACGGGCCTTCGCCCCATCCGAGGTCGGTCCCGCGTTGCGGGATCATGCAGGCCAGCAGCAGCCCGTCCTCGAACAGTCCAGCCGGCTTCACCTGCGGGGCGCGGAACAGGGCCGGGATATCGGACCGGGCGGGTGTAGGCACGCCGCGCATGGCGAGCCAGCGCTGACGGTCCTGGACGAGGGCCGCGGCCTCGTCCCGTTCGGCGTCGGTGCGCAACGACCGCATCTCGTACACGACCGGTAACCCTGTCGCGCACTGGCTTCGAGGCGCGGGGGAGGACTCGAAGGCCGCAGAAGCGGGTGAGGCATTCACTGGCTCGCTCCGCTCTCCATCGTGGTGGCCCGCCTGGTGCCCAGCAGGCCCCACGCGTGGGCCCAGACGACAAGTTGGGTGGTGTTGGCCGCCCCGGTCTTGTCGAGCAGTTCGTCATGTGCGGCTCGGACGTCGGCGGGCGCGATCTTGGCCATGGCAGCAATGTCGCTGGGATTGCTGTACTCAGCGACCGCCCGCAGCAACAGTTGCTGCTCTGGACTGAGTTCCGGGATTGGCCTGTCCGTTGTGGGCGGAGCGACCTGCCGGGCGTTGCACAGGAAGTGCACGATCACCGGGGGCTTGCAGCGGGGCGGGCAGTGGAGGCTCTCCCGGATGTCGCGTACGTACTGGCGGACGGTCACGGCCGACAGCCCGGTCCTCGTGGCGATCTCTTGAGGGCTGAGGCCGTCCACGAGGTGCTGGGCGACGCGCTGCTGGGTCGGGGTCAGGGGGGTGATCGGTGCGCTGGTCGTCATGCGCGGGGTCACGGGTGTCTCTTTCGCGGCTGGGTTGAGGGATATCGGGTGGGGTGTCGCCGGACCCCGCGGGGGACGGGGGCCGGCGACACGGGCCCGTGCGCGGCGGTCTGGATTCACGGGGCGCCGCACACGGGGGCTCATGCGGCTGTCGGGTCGGGGCGGGCCCACGCCGCTTCGGCGGCGAGACGTTCTGACCACTGGATGTGGGCCTCGTCGAAGGCGGCGTCGGCGAGGCGTATGCGCTGGACTTCGCCGGTTCCGGCCGGTGGGTAGGTGAACTGGATGTCGCGCCACAGGCGCTGGAGGATGTAGTCGCCGTTGAGGGCGTGGGCGCCGTGCAGCTCCATGGCGTCCTGGGTTGACTGCATCGCCCACTGGTGGCCGAGATACTTGGCGTTGATCAGGTCGGTGTCGCAGGGCAGGCCCTGGTCGAGGAGGTGCACGGATTGATAGGCCAGGATTCGCCCGGCGCGCAGGCGGGCCTCCATGTCACCGATGCGGTCCCGCAGAACCGGCAGATCGGAGAGGGCGCCTCGGTAGCGGGAGCGCGCCTTGAGGTAAGCGGTCGAGGCGGCCACGACTGCCTCGTGTATTCCCAGGCTGACTGCGGCCAGGTTGGGACGGCCGTACAGGATGCTGCTGCTCTGCGCTACGCCCAGCCCCTGGCCGATCTCTCCGACCACGTTTTCCTCGGGGACGTGGACGTGATCGAGGTCGAGGCGGCCGGCGGAGAAGCCGTGCAGGCCGAGGCCGGGACGGTGGTCGGCGACTGAGAGCCCTCGGCGCTTGGATTCGACCATGAACGCGGTCAGCGCCTGGGAGGTGCTCACGCCTGCCTTGGCGGTCCGGGCGACCACGAGGTGGGCTCCCGCGAGGTGGCTATTCCCGATGTGGATCTTGCTGCCGGTGATCACCCATTGGTTGCCGACGTGCTCGGCGATGGTCTCGATGCCGCCGATGTGTCCGCCGGCTCGCGGTTCGGTCACGGCGATCGACAAGAGCAGTGAACCGTCCGCTACGCGGGGCAGCCAGCGGCCCTTCTGCTCGTAGGTGGCGAAGTGCAGCAGGGCGCCGACGGGGATCAGCGTGGCCTGGAGGATGGCCGCCGCAGCTGCCGAGACGCGGGCAATGCGGTGGACGAGGATGGTCTTGGCCACGTGTCCGGCGTCCAGCCCGCCGAAGGAGGACGGGACGGTGACGGCGAACCACCGTCGTGCGGCCATCAGGTCGGCGACCTTGCGCTCCACCCTGCCGGGGGCGGCCTCCATGCGTGCGGCGCGCGGCGCGATGTGCTCGGCCGCGAAGGCGTCCGCCTCGTCCCACAGCAGTTCGTGGCGGGCGTTGAAATAGGGGCGCAGCGCCGGCGGCGGCGTGGTGGGTGTGGCGGGCATGGTCCTCTCCCTCTCCCTGGATGAAAGTCGCACGGTGGAGCGGCCGGGGATCGCCTGCGGCTCCCGGGTGGGGGGTCGTGCAACGGACTAGCGGACGGGCGCGCGGGCGATGTGGTCCATCACCCGGACGCCGGCGTTGATGACGATGTCTCTCAGCCGTCGGGCCTCGCTCAGGGGCCGCTTCTCGGGGTCGATGACGCACACCGTGCCCAGCACGGTGCCGCTGTCGTGGATGAGCGGGGCACCGAAGTAGGAGCGGATCCCGACCGCGTCGACCACGGGGTTGCCGCTGAAGCGCGGGCTGGCGTGCACGTCGTGCAGCGGAAGGGCCTTCTTGCGGGCCATGACCTCCGGGCACCAGCCGTGGTCGCGGCTCATGGTGCGGCCGACGATGACGTACCCGCTGTCCGCGGGCGGCTGGTGCAGCCCGACGAAGGTCTGCTCCTCCAGGAAGAGGTTGACGAAGCCGTACAGGAACCCGGCTTGTGTGGCCATGTCGCGGGCCAGTTCGTCGAAGTCCTCGCTGGCAGCGGTGGGCACGCCTAGGTCCTGTCTGGAGTTCGGATCACGAGTGTGGTGCGATGCTTCGGAGCCAGAGCATCGCACCACACAGGTGCAG
>NZ_JBHUDX010000088.1:60711-69293 GCF_042678285.1 Streptomyces caeni | reverse complement strand
GGCCGGGCCGCGGACGCCCCCGCGAGCGCCGCCGTGCCGCCACCACGCACCGAGCCGTCGCCCGAGGGCATCGTGGAGACGACCGCGCGCCTGCACCACCGGCCCCTCGTGTCCGACCGGCCCGTGGTGACCCTCGCCCGGCCCGACACGCGCGCCGTCGAGTCCGCCCGCCCGCGACGCCTGGCCGTGCGGCTGCACCCGCGGGCCGCCGCGGCAGCCGTCTGCCTGGTCCTCGGCCTCGGGCTCATCGGCGGCGCCGTGACCGGAAGCTGGCTGACCGGAGAGGACAGCGGGCAGGGAGCGCGCGGCGCGTTCGCCGTCGCCGGAAGCCTGTGGCACAGCGCCCCCGTCGACCGGTTCTTCCCGCCCACCGTCGACGGGACGGACGCGGGCCCCGGTGGCGCCGACCGCACCTGGACGCGTATCGCCGTCGCGCCCGACAGCGGCTGCCAGGACGCCTTCGACCCGCTCCTGCGCCAGGCCCTCGCCCCGGTCGGCTGTCTGCGGCTGCTGCGCGCCACGTACACGGACGCCACCCGCAGCCACGTCACCACCGTCGGCCTGCTGTTCACGAGGGCGGACGCCGCCGCCATGGGCGCGCTGAAACGCCGCTTCGAGGACGGGGGCCTGGACCGGCGCACCGATCTGATGCCCCGTCCGTACGCCGCGAAGGGCACCGTGGCCGCGGGCTTCGGCGACGCCCAGCGCGCATCCTGGACGATCTCGGTCCGCACGGACGCGCCCGTCGTCGTCTACGCCGTCTCCGGCTTCGCCGACGGCCGCACCGTCAGCGAACCGCAGCCCGCCGCGGACGCCATGAAGACCGGCGCCACCACGGCCCCCGCCCAGGCCGGCCTGGGCGACGAGGCCGCGGGCCTCGCCGACCGCGTCGAGGCGGCCCTGCGCAAAACCTTCGCCTCGGCCACGGAGAAACCGTCATGACCGCCCGCCCGCACCCCCGCCCACGGCCCGCCACGACCACGGAGACGCCCTCGTGATCCGCACGGCAGGCGCCCGGCTCCTCACCCTCCTCATAGCCGGCCTCCTCGCCCTGCTGCCCGCCGCCGTCGCGCACGCCGACGGGATACGCGCGCAGCAGTGGGCCCTCGACGCGCTCCACTTGCAGAAGGCGTGGCGGACGACCAAGGGCGAGGGGATCACCGTCGCCGTCCTCGACACCGGCGTCGACGCCACCCACCCCGACCTGGCCGGCAACGTCCTGGCGGGCACGGACCTCGTCGGCTTCGGCGCCCGGCGCGGCGACCGCCCCTGGGCCCGGCACGGCACCGCCATGGCCGGGATCATCGCCGGTCACGGCCACGGCATCGACGACGCCGACGGTGTCGTGGGCGTCGCCCCCAAGGCGCGGATCCTGCCCGTCCGCGTCATTCTGGAGGACGGCGACCCGGCCCGGGCCAAGGCCCGTGACTCGCGCGGCAACGCGCTCGCCGAGGGCATCCGCTGGGCCGCCGACCACGGCGCCGATGTCATCAACCTCTCCCTCGGCGACGACTCCGACTCCGCCCATCCCGAGGCGGCCGAGGACGAGGCGGTGCAGTACGCCCTGAAGAAGGGTGCCGTCGTCGTCGCCTCGGCCGGCAACGGCGGCGAGAAGGGCGACCACATCTCGTACCCGGCGGCCTACCCGGGCGTCATCGCCGCGACCGCCGTCGACCGCTACGGCACCCGCGCATCCTTCTCCACCCGCCGCTGGTACGCCACCGTGAGCGCGCCCGGTGTCGACATCGTCATCGCCGACCCCGACCGCAAGTACTACGAGGGCTGGGGCACGAGCGCGGCGTCCGCGTTCGTCTCGGGCGCCGTCGCACTGATCAAGGCGGCCCACCCGGGCCTGTCCCCGGCGCAGATCAAGCAGCTCCTGGAGAGGACGGCCCGCGACGCGCCCGCCGGAGGCCGCGACGACTCCCGCGGTTTCGGCTTCATCGACCCCGCGGCGGCCATCAAGGCGGCCGCCTCCCTCCCGGCGGACGGCCTGCGGGCGACGTCGTACCGACAGAGGTACTTCGGGCCCGGCCCCGACCGGGCCGGCAGCACGACGGACTCCCCGGGCTGGGCGGGCCCGCTCGCGGGAAGCCTGGGCGCCGCGCTGCTGGTGGCGTCGGTGGTGCTGTGGCGCGGCCGCAGCAGGACGCGCCCCCACGGCCTGTGAGGGACGGGCGGACCGCCGGACCGCCTCAGGCGAACGCCGCGACCGCCGCACGCGCTGCGGCCTCCACCAGCGCAATGCCCTTCTCCTTCGTGGAGTTGCCGCTCGACAGCGTCACCAGGAGCCGGCCGTGCCCGCCGACGGTGATCCGCCCGATGCTGTTGACGTCCCACAGCCCGGTCGTACTGCGCGCCAGCCAGCCGTTCTTCAGGGCCCACCCGGAGCCGTCCGCGGCCGCCGACACACCCCAGCGCTGGTCCTCGGCGATGCCGCCCATGAGGCCCCGCAGATACGCCCGCGAGGGCCCGCTCAGCTCAGAGTCTTCCCCGAACACCTGCTGCAGCAGGGTGAGCTGATCTGCCGCGGTGGTCCGGGTCAGCCCCCACAGGGCTCCGTCACCGCCCGCGGTGTCCGTGAGGCCGAAGCGCGCGTTCGCGCGGTCGAGGCCCTCCGCCTGCCCGATCGCGGTCCACAGCGCCGACGCCGAGGCGTTGTCGCTGTTCTCGATCATCGCGGCGGCCCAGGTCCTCTCCTGTCCGGTCAGACGCCGGCCCGCGTCCTGCGCCTGGAGCAGCAGCGTCGCCAGGATGTCGACCTTCACGATGCTCGCCGTGTCGAAGGTGCCCTCGCCGTACGTGGCGCTGTCACCGGTGTCCATGTCGAGCACGGCCACGGCCAGATCCGCCCCGTCCTCGACGCTCACCGCCCTCATGGCCTTCTCCAGGAGCGCGTCGCGGTCCACCGAGGGCCTGGCCGCAGGTTCCACCGATGCCTCCTGGCGCGTGGGGGCCGACACCGAGGGCGTCACCGACGACGATGACGATACGGCGCCCGCGTCGGCGTGCGCCCGCGCCTTCACGTATGCCGTTCCCGCGGCCGTACCACCGGCGACGAGGACCGACGCCAGCGCCAGGACGGCGAACGGGCGACGCCGGGAGGAACGGGTACGGCGGCGCCGGCGGGCTCTGGGGGACTCCATGGCCGCGATGCTCGGGCCGCGCGCTGTGCGTGAGGTGGGACGGACGTGAGATCCGTGTCAGGGGCGGCTGAGAAACCCGTGAGACCGCAGGGCGCGTGTCCCAGGGGCGGCGCCGTCCTCGCGTCGGACCCCGGATAGGGTCGGTGACCGTGGCGAACAAGAACATTCCCGACCACCCGTTCTCCGACGACGACGGTTCCGCCGAGCCCCGGCTGAGCGCGGCGCTGGCCGCCTGGGCCGAGGACCGCACCGCCGTGGGGCCCGTCCTTGAGGCGCTGGGCGGCGCCCGGCTGCTGGTGCCGGTCGTGGCCGTGCTAGGCGAGGTCGAGGAGGACGAGAACGGTCTGCGCCGCGAGAAGACCAGTGACATGGCCGTGCCGACCCTGAAGGCCGGTGGCCGCACCGCCCTGCCCGCGTTCACCTCCACGGACGCCCTCGCCCGCTGGGATCCCGCCGCCCGCCCCGTCGCCGTCCCCCTGCACCAGGTGCTGCAGGCCGCCGCGCACGAGAAGGCCGACACGATCGTGCTGGACATGTCCGGGCCGGTGCCGTTCGAGCTGACGGGCCCCGCGCTGCTCGCGCTCGCCGAGGGCCGGACGACGACCGATCCGCTCGCCGACCCCGCCGTCACCGAAGCGGTGCGTGCCGCGGTGGCCGCCGAACCCGCCGTGCGGCGCGCCTACCTCGGCCCCGGACAGGCGGACGGCATCCTCGCGCTCGTCCTGGACCCCGCCGCGGCCCCGGCCGACGCCGCGCGGGCGGTGGCCGAGCGCATGGCCGCCGACGACACGCTCAGGGCCCGCCTGGTGCGCGGCCTCGACCTGGCGCTGCTGCCGGCCGGGGCGACACCGCCGGGCGAGCCGCTGTTCGTCCGGGGGTGACACCGCCCGTACGCAGGTGACCCGGCACCCCACCGGAGGGCCGCCGCGGGATGGGTGCGCGGCCGGCCCGCCGTCGGCTCAGCCGCGCGTCAGCCAGGCCCGGCACAGCCACCAGGCGTCCACCGCGCCGAAGGTGGTGGAGGGGTCGATCCCGGTGGCCTCGCTGAAACGCTGCAGACGGTTGCGGACCGTGTTGGGGTGCACGAAGAGCTGCCCGGCGGCCTCGGCGACGTCCCTGTCGGCCTCCAGCCAGGCGCGGACGGCGAGCGCCACCGGTTCGGCGTTGGCGCCGAGCGACGCCCAGGCCGGCTGGTGGTGATCGAGCAGGACGGTGGCCAGGTCCGCCCGGTCCAGCACCGCGGCGAGTGCCGCGGCCTGCGCCACATGGACGAGGCCGGGCCGCCCGGTGGCCTCGGCGGCCGTCAGGGCCAGGGCCGCCAGGCGCCGCGCAGCGGCCAGTTCCTCCGGACCCGCGGGGCCGGCGAGCCCGGCCCGCAGCGGCGCGACGCCCGAGCGTGACGGCGCCTGGCCGAGCACGCCCGCCAGCAGCCCGTCGACGACCCCGAACAGCACCGGCCCCTGGTCGGACAGCCGCTGCCGCACCCCCGCGGCCGCCGCGTCCGGCCGCAGGACCAGCACCCACAGACCGCCGGCCGGCAGCCCGGCCTCCGCGGCTGCCAGCGCCGCCGCCGAGCCGCCCTCCAGCACACGCCGTAGCAGCGCCGCCTCCCGGTCGCTGGTCCGCACCCCGTGGTCGGCCCTGGTCGCCCGGTGGGCCTCGATGAGCCGGGCACGCACCGCCTCGGCCCAGTCGTCGTACAACTCGCGGGCGTCCAGAAGCAGTTCGGCGCGGACCCCGGTGGCGGCGGCGATCTCCCGGGCCCGCGACCAGATGGCCCGCTCCGCCACGTGGATGGCCCGCAGCACCGCCTCGATCGGCACACCCTGCCGGGCCCGGGTCACTCCCAGGTCCTCCACGAAGGACAGCTCGGCCTGCGTCGGGCCGCGCCGGGCGGCCAGGGCCCGGGTCGCCGCGGCGAGCAGGGCGCGGGTGTGCCCGCCGATGTCGGCCGTGGTCAGCGCCGCGACCTCCGGGACCATCGTGCGCACGCCCGCCACCGAGGAGGACAGCAGGTCCTCTTCGCCGACCACTCTCTCCATGAGATCGACGACGGCAGACCACTCGTCACGCGGATCCATCCCGCGATGGTGCCCTCTGTTGTGGCCGGGCACAAGGCGGGCGCCGAAGACCGTGGGCCACGCCATGGTTCCCCCCGCACCCACCTCCTACTGTTGGCCTCCACCACAAGCGACCCCCTGGGACGGCCCGGTGACGACGGCCGCCCTCCAGGCCGCCTGCCCGCCGCCGCTCCGCAGGAGCGCACGGAAGACCCCTCAGGGACCGCAGGGAAGAGAGGAACCCCATGACCCAGGTGGTCGTCATCACCGGCGCCGCCGGCGGCATCGGCGCGATGCTCATGAAGCGATTCGCCGAGGCCGGATTCACGGTGGCGGGCCTGGACCTGCCCGGCGCCTGCCCGCCCGGGGACGACCGCTTCGTCGCGTGCGACATCACCGACGAGGAACAGGTGCGCGCCGCGTTCGGGCAACTGGCGGCCCGCCACGGCCGGCTCGACGTGCTGGTCAACAACGCGGGGATCTCAGCCGTCGGGGCGCTCCTCGACCACGACGTCGCCACCTACCGCCGGGTGATGGAGGTCAACTACATCGGGGCGCTGATCTGCACCCGGGCCGCGATACCCGCGCTCACCGCGTCCCGGGGGCGGATCGTGGTCCTCAGCTCCGTAGCCGGCTTCGCCCCGGTCCTGGGCCGCCCCGCGTACGTGGCGGCCAAACACGCGGTCACCGGACTGTTCACCGCGCTGCGGGCCGAACTCGCCCCCAGCGGGGTGTCCGTGACGATGGTGCACCCCACCTTCGTCACGGGCGGCATGACGGAGGTGCCCCGCGCGCCCGGGGCGACGCGCTCCGTCACCGGAGCGGAGATCACCTCCGACCACGTGGCCCGGGAGATCGTCCGGGCGGTGGTCCGCGGGAAGGATCTGCTGCTGCCCGGGCGGACCGCCCGCCTCGCCTGGTGGGCCCACCGCATCTCGCCCCGCGGCTATCTGCGCCTGATGACCCGCCGGCTGCGCACGGCCCGTCAGGCGTAGAACGGCCACCGCCCGGCCGGCGCCCCGGCACACGCCCCGGCGGACGAGCCGTGCGCCCACCCGGGCCACGGCCCCTGCCGCCGCCCCGACCCGCCCTGGAGGAAGTACCCCATGACGCCTTACTGCCGCGTCGCCGTGATCGGCGCCGGCGCGGCCGGCCTGACCGCCACCAAAGCCCTTCTGGAGTCCGGTTGCGATGTCGTCACCCTGGAGCAGGGCGACCGGCCGGGTGGGCTGTGGGCCCGGGGCAACGCGAGCGGCCTGTCACCCGCCTACGGGTCCCTGCACCTGAACACCAGCAAGGGCCGGACCCAGTTCGCGGACTTCCCGATGCCGGCGCACTGGACCGACTACCCGTCGGCCGACCGGATGGCCGAATACCTGGCCGACTACGCACGGACCTTCCACCTCACCGACCACATCCGCTTCCGCACCACGGTCACCGCCGTCGAGCGCGACGAGGCCGGCCGGACCTGGAACGTCACCACGGAGGACGGCCGGAGCGAACGGTACGACGCCGTGGTGGTCGCCAGCGGCCACAACTGGGACCCCCGATGGCCCAGCCCCGCCTATCCCGGCACCTTCGACGGCGTCCAGATGCACGCCCACGACTACCGCACCGCCGAGGTCTTCCGGGACAAGCGGGTGCTCGTGGTGGGAATGGGCAACTCCGCCATGGACATCGCCGTCGACGCCTCGTACGCCGCCCGCGGCCCGGTCCTGCTCTCCGCCCGCCACGGCGTGCACATCGTGCCCAAGTACCTCTTCGGCAGACCGTCCGACGCGACCGGTGGCGCCCTGGCCGTCCTGCCCTGGCGCATCCGCCAGCGTCTCGCCGAGACCCTGCTGCGCCTGGCGGTGGGCACACCGCAGCGCTACGGCCTGCCGGCGCCGAAGGGCGGGCTCCTGCAGAACCACCCCACCATCAGCGACACCATCCTGCACCGCCTCACGCACGGCGAGGTCGTCGCCCGCACCGGGATCGACCGGCTCGACCGGGACCGGGTGGTCTTCACCGACGGCACGTCGGACCCGGTCGACCTGATCGTCTGGGCCACCGGCTACCGGGTGACCCTGCCGTTCCTGTCCCCCCGGTGGGCGGGGGAGGATCCCGAACAACTTCCCCTGTACAAGCGGGTCTTCCACCTGGACGAGCCCAGCCTGGCCTTCGTCGGGCTGATGCAGTCCACCGGAGCCGCGCTGCCGGTGGTGGAGGCCCAGGCCAAGCTGGCCGCCGCCTATCTCTCCGGCGGCTACGCGCTGCCCCCCGCGCACGACCAGCGCCGCGCGGTGGCCCGCGCGCTGCGCGCCGCCACCGCGCGCTGGGGCCAGGACCGGCGCCCGATGATGCGTATCGACTTCGACCAGTACGTCGCCGACCTGCCGCGCGAGGCCACCGCCGGGCGCGCCCGGCGGGCCCGCGGCACCGGCCGGGCCTTCGCCCCGGCCCAGCACGAACGGACGGCCCGATGAGCACCCACCCCCGCCCCCGGGCCGCCCTGTTCGGCGGCCGCCGCGACGCACACGGCCTGCGCGTCGTCGTCACCGGGGCCTCCGGCACCTTCGGCCGGGCGATCTGCGAACGCCTCAGCGGGCTCGGCGCCGTCGTGATCGGACTGGACCTCGCCCCGCGGCCGGACGACCCGGTGCGGGTGCTGCCGTGCGACGTCACCGACGACGAGAGCGTCGCGACCGCGGTCCGCACGGCGCTCGACACCCTCGGCGGACTCGACGTCCTCATCAACAACGCGGGAACCGGCGGCCCGGCGCCGGCGGAGCTGCCGCCCGGCGCGGAGGTCCGGCGCCAGCTCGACATCAATCTGCTGGGCACCTGGCGGGTGACCGCGGCCTGCGTCGGGGCGCTGGTGGCGTCGCGGGGACGGGTGGTCATGCTCGCCTCGCGGATGGCCGTGCTGCAGCTGCCGCTGGCCGCGGCCTACGGCGCGTCCAAGCGGGCCCTGGTGGCGTACGCCGACGCCCTGCGGCTGGAGGTCGGCACCCATGTCGGGGTCACCTGCCTCTACCCCTCCGCGGTGCGCAGCCCCATCCACGACTCGACGGCCGCCGCGGGACTGTCCCTCGAGGGCATGAGCACTTACGAGCCGCTCGACGGGGTGGTGGACGCCGTGCTGCGGGCGGTCCTCAGCCGCCGGGTGCACCGCGACCTGGCGACCACCCGCAAGGGCGCCGTCGAGTGCTTCCTCGCCCGTCACCTGCCCTCGGTGACCGACCGGATCGTCGCCCGCACCCTGGCCGCGCGCGCCCGCTCCGGCGCCTTCGAGGGCGCCGGACTGGCGGCGGGCGTCGTCCGGCGCCACACGGAGCGGCCGTGACCACCCCCTCGGGCGCGCCCCCGACCGCGGCGCCGGTGCCGGCCGCCC
>NZ_JBHUDX010000088.1:0-60698 GCF_042678285.1 Streptomyces caeni | reverse complement strand
GGCCGCCCCGGTGGCCCGGGCCCGGGCCGGTGCGCTCACGGCCTACGCCGCCGGGTCGCTGGGGATGGGCGTGTGGGTGACCGTCCCCGGCCTCCTGCTGCTGTACTTCCTCACCAACACCCTCGGTGTCCCCTCGGCCGTGGCCGGGGTGACGCTGCTGCTGCCGCGGATCGTGGACACGCTGGTGCACCCGCTGCTCGGCTCGCTGTCCGACCGGCGGGCGCGCGGGTCCGGGCACCGCCGGGGGATGCTGCGCTGGGGGCTGCTGCTGGCCGTGGCCATGGTGGCGATGTTCACCGTGCCGGCCGGCTGGACCGGTCTGCCCGCCGCGCTGTGGGTCGGCTGCTGGTTCACCGCCGGCAACCTGCTCTTCGCCGCTTTCCAGGTGCCGTATCTGACCACGCCGTCCGACCTGCGGATCGGGTACCACGAGCGCACCCGCGTGTTCATGGCCCGGATGCTCTTCCTGACCCTGGGCCTGCTCGGCTCGGGCGTCGCCGCCCCCGCCCTGGTGGGGGACGGCGGCCGCGCGGGGTACGCACGGATGGCCCTGCCGCTCGCCGGTGCCATGGTCGTGTGCGGGCTGGTCGCCATCGCCGGTGTCAGGAGACTCACCGCGCAGTGCGGCTTCGGCGTCCCCGACCAGCGGCCGCACAGGGCCTTCGGGGACGTCGCGGCCGCCTGGCGGGACCGGGACTTCCGGGCGCTGGCGCTGTCGTACCTGCTCACCGGCACCACGACGCACCTGTTCCTGGCCGCGCTGCCCTTCTACACCGCGTACGTCCTGCGTGACGCCGGGCTGACCGCCGTCCTCATGGGCGGCTTCCTGGCCCCCGCGGTGGTGGCCGGACCGGGGTGGATGCTGCTGTCGCGGCGCATCGGCAAGCAGCGGGGACTGCTGATCGCGCAGGGCGTGTTCATCGTCGGCTCGCCGGCGCTGCTCACCGGCCGGACGCTGGGCACCGCGGTCACGCTCGTCGTCGTGGTGGCGCTGGGATGCGCGTTCGCCGGGCTGCAACTGCTCGCCTTCTCGATGGTCCCGGACGCGGTGGCCGCCGCGGAGTCCCGGGGGAGTGCCCTCGCCGGCGCCTACACCGGGGTGTGGACCGCCACCGACGCCGCGGGCACGGCGATCGGCCCGTATGCCTACTCCGCCGTCCTGGCCGCGGGCGGCTTCGTCTCCACCTCCGAGGGGCACACCGTGGCGCAGCCGGACGGGGCGCTGACCGCGCTGCTGTGGGGATTCGCCGTGCTGCCCGCCCTGCTGATGGCCGGCGCCGTCGCCGTCCAGCTCCGCTGCCGCCTCGACCGCCGGGCGGCGCGGTGACCGCCGTGGCGGCGCGGTGACCGCCGTGGCGGCGTGCCTGCCGCCGCCGGCCGCGCCCGGAGCAGGACCGGTGGGTGGGGCTCAGTGGGTCCGGCGGCTGGACTTCCCGCGCAGTGCTCAGCCGTAGACCGGGCCGGTGTACTTCTCCCCGGGGCCCTGGCCCGGCTCGTCGGGGACGACCGACGCCTCGCGGAACGCGAGCTGGAGCGACTTGAGGCCGTCGCGCAGCGGGGCGGCGTGGAAGGAGCTGATCTCGGTCGCGCTCGCGTCGAGCAGGCCGGCGAGGGCGTGCACCAGCTTGCGGGCCTCGTCCAGGTCCTTGTACGCGTCGCCCTCCTCGGTGAGCCCGAGTTTCACGGCG
Organism: Streptomyces caeni; assembly: GCF_042678285.1. NCBI lineage: Bacteria > Bacillati > Actinomycetota > Actinomycetes > Kitasatosporales > Streptomycetaceae > Streptomyces > Streptomyces caeni. The sequence goes on along the minus strand of NZ_JBHUDX010000088.1, from coordinate 59,010 downwards.
GCGGCGCTCATCAGGTTGACGGCGACCGTCACGATCACCTCGACCGCCGGGACCTCCGCGATGTCGCGGGTCATGGCGTCGAAGTCGGGGCTGTCGGCGGAATCGGCGGAGGCCGGGGATTCCTCGGGGGAGGTGTCACTCATGTCCCACACGATAGGCCCCGGCACGGCCCCCGCCGCGCGGCAGGCCACCGGGGCGGGCACCGGCCCGGCGCGGGCGGCCCGGGGCGTGCGGAGGCCCGGTGCACGCCGGTTCGCGCCCGTCCCGGGGAGCTGCTAGCCTTGAGGGGCGACCGGCCGGACACGCTGTGCCCGGCCCACAAGTGGAGGCTCCGATCTCCCACCTGGCCGTCCTCCGGGGCGGCGGGTCACCGGTCAGGCGGCGGCCACCGTTCCGTACGGACGGTGGAGTCGCCCGAAAGCGCGCCCCGCGGTTCACCGCGGCGGTGCTCCGGAAAGCTCGGAGTCCCGCCTGTGTCCCGTCCGGGGCATTTTTGATGCGCCGCGATGGTTGGTCCCTATGTCAACCGGACATACGCGGCCGTCCACCAGGCGGCCGTGGGGTGCTACCGAGGAGGATCCATCAGCGCCGAGCCCCGCATCAACGACCGGATTCGCGTTCCCGAGGTGCGACTTGTCGGTCCCAGTGGCGAGCAGGTCGGCATCGTGCCGCTTGCCAAGGCCCTGGAGCTTGCGCAGGAGTACGACCTGGACCTGGTCGAGGTCGCGGCGAACGCCCGTCCGCCCGTGTGCAAGCTCATGGACTACGGGAAGTTCAAGTACGAGTCGGCCATGAAGGCCCGTGAGGCGCGCAAGAACCAGGCGCACACGGTCATCAAGGAGATGAAGCTCCGGCCGAAGATCGACCCGCACGACTATGACACCAAGAAGGGTCACGTCGTCCGGTTCCTCAAGCAGGGCGACAAGGTCAAGATCACGATCATGTTCCGCGGTCGCGAGCAGTCCCGGCCCGAGCTGGGCTACCGGCTGCTGCAGCGTCTCGCGGAGGACGTCCAGGACCTCGGCTTCGTCGAGTCGAACCCGAAGCAGGACGGCCGGAACATGATCATGGTTCTCGGTCCGCACAAGAAGAAGACCGAGGCGATGGCCGAGGCCCGTCAGGCGCAGGAGGCCCGCAAGGCGGAGGCGAAGGCCCACCCCGGCCGCTCGCAGAACCCTGCGGACACCGAGAACGCCGAGGCCCCGGCCGAGGCTTCCGCCGAGGCGTGACCCCGGGGCTCCGGCCCCGGGGGGACACCGGACATACGGACGTACGGACCACCGCGAGGTGGACGTACGGACCCCGGAAAGCCCGGGACGCGAGTCCCAGGACGTAACCGATACAAGAGCGACGCTCCATCGTGCCCGGTTTTCGCGACCGGGCACCGGAGCGCCACCGACGAGGAGAGAACGGCGCTATGCCGAAGAACAAGTCGCACAGCGGTGCCAGCAAGCGCTTCAAGGTCACCGGCTCCGGCAAGGTGCTCCGGGAGCGCGCCGGCAAGCGCCACCTGCTCGAGCACAAGTCGTCCCGTCTGACGCGTCGCCTCACCGGCAACGCCGAGATGGCCCCGGGCGACGCCAAGAAGATCAAGAAGCTTCTCGGCAAGTGAGGCGGCGGCGCCTGAGCGCTGCACGTCAGGACCGGGACCCATTCGTTTCCGGGCTGCGTGGGTCCAACCGCAGCCCCGCTACAAGGAGTTAACAAGTGGCACGCGTCAAGCGGGCAGTCAACGCCCACAAGAAGCGCCGGGCGATCCTCGAGCAGGCCTCCGGCTACCGCGGTCAGCGTTCGCGCCTGTACCGCAAGGCCAAGGAGCAGGTCACCCACTCGCTGGTCTACAACTACAACGACCGCAAGAAGCGCAAGGGCGACTTCCGTCAGCTGTGGATCCAGCGCATCAACGCCGCCGCCCGCGCCAACGGCATCACGTACAACCGCTTCATCCAGGGTCTGAAGGCCGCGAACGTCGAGGTCGACCGCAAGATCCTCGCGGAGCTGGCCGTCAACGACGCGGGCGCGTTCGCCGCGCTCGTCGAGGTCGCGCAGAAGGCGCTGCCGTCGGACGTCAACGCGCCGAAGGCGGCGTGACGCCCCGGCGTCACCCGCACACCAGACGGACCCGCAGGCACACGCCGCCTGCGGGTCCTGCTGTGTCCGCTCCCGTGGCGCCCGCGCGGCCGCGGACGGCGGCCCCCGGTGGGCGCACGCCCCGGGTCCCGCGCGGACCGGAGAACCAAGCCCACGCCCGTTGCGAAGGTGACCCCATGCCCCCTGCCGCCCCCGAGCCGATCTCCCCCCGCTCGCCCCGCGTCACCGCCGCGCGGCGGCTCGCCAGGCGGAACGTCCGGGGCAAGGAGCGGCTGTTCCTCGCGGAGGGTCCGCAGGCCGTGCGGGAGGCCGCCGGGCACCGGGCCGGCGGCGTGGCCACCCTCGTGGAGCTGTTCGCCACCCGGGACGCCGCGGAGCGCTACGCCGCCATCGTGGACGAGGCCCGCGACACCGGAGCCCGTGTGCACCTCGCGGACGAGGACGTCGTCGCCGGCATCGCCACCACCGTCACCCCGCAGGGCCTCGTCGGGATCTGCCGGTTCCTCGACACCCCGTTCGACGACATCCTCGCGCAGCGGCCAAGGCTGGTCGCGGTGCTCGCGCACGTGCGCGACCCCGGGAACGCCGGGACCGTGCTGCGCTGCGCCGACGCCGCCGGGGCCGACGCCGTCGTCCTCACCGACGCCTCCGTCGACCTCTACAACCCCAAGGCCGTCCGCGCCTCCGTCGGCTCCCTCTTCCACCTGCCCGTCGCGGTCGGCGTCCCCGTCGAGCGCGCCGTGGCCGGTCTCAAGGACGCCGGCGTCCGGGTCCTAGCCGCCGACGGCACGGGGGACCACGACCTCGACGACGAACTCGACAAGGGCACCATGGGCGGCCCCACCGCCTGGGTGTTCGGCAACGAGGCATGGGGGCTCCCGGAGGACACGCGCGCCCTGGCCGACGCCGTCGTACGCGTTCCCCTCCACGGAAAGGCCGAGAGCCTGAACCTGGCGACCGCCGCCGCCGTATGTCTCTACGCCTCCGCCCGCGCCCAGCGCGCCCGCGGAGGGTGCCGTACCGTCACGCACGGCTAGTAGGGTGGCGGGCCCGGGGGCCTCCCCTGAGCTCTCGGCCAGGCTCGAGGCAAGGGGTTTCCCCATGCCGGAGGAGAGATGGGGTACGGGGATGATCGGCACGAGCAGAGCACCGGGAGCCCGGGACGCGCACCGCGCGCCCGCGCCGCCGTGCGATGATCTCGCCGCGCTCGGCATCGCCCCCGACGACCTCCCCGACGGACTCGTGATCGCCGACGAGCACGGCCGGGTGATCTGTGTCAACGCGGCGGCCGCCCGCATCACCGCGGTCTGCGCCACCGACGCCCTCGGCCGGCGCCTGGAGCACGTCCTGCCCTTAGAGGACCTCGACGGGAGGCGCTGGTGGCAGCTGACCGACCCCTACGGCGGGCTGGCGATCCGGGTGGGGCAGCCCGAGCGCAATCTGCTGCTGCCCGGCGGGCGGGAGGTCCTGGTCTCGGCGAGGTACGTCCGCACGCACCCCACCGGCCCGGTCCGCCGCGTCCTCGTCTCGCTCCGCGACACCGAGGCGCGGCGCCGCACCGAGCGCAGCCACGCCGAGCTGATCGCCACCGTGGCCCATGAGCTGCGCTCGCCCCTCACCTCCGTCAAGGGCTTCACCGCCACCCTGCTGGCCAAGTGGGAACGCTTCACCGACGACCAGAAGCGGCTGATGCTGGAGACCGTCCACGCCGACGCGAACCGGGTCACCCGGCTCATCGCCGAACTGCTGGACATCTCCCGCATCGACTCCGGACGGCTGGAGGTGCGCCGCCAGCCCGTCGACATGGGCGCGGCGGTGGGCCGGCACATCCAGGCGTACGTCGCCGCGGGCCAGCCCGCCGACCGCTTCCTGCTGCGTGTCGAGCAGCCCCTGCCGCCCCTCTGGGCCGATCCCGACAAGATCGACCAGGTGCTCGGCAACCTGCTGGAAAATGCCGTGCGCCACGGCGAGGGAACCGTCACGATCGACATCACCCCCTCGGTGTCCCCGCGAGAAGGGGAAGAGGAAGAGAACACCGCCACGTCGGTCACGGTGAGCGACGAGGGCCCCGGCATCCCGGAGGAGTCCATGAACCGCGTCTTCACCCGCTTCTGGCGGGGCAGCAAGCGTGGCGGCACGGGCCTCGGGCTGTACATCGTCAAGGGCATCGTCGAGGCCCACGGGGGCACCATCACGGTCGGACGCGCCCGCGGCGGCGGCGCCGAGTTCCGATTTACCCTGCCCGTGGGCACCCCGGCGTATCTCCAGTAGCGCCGCACAGGCCCACGGGCTCCCCCCCCCGTACCCCCGGGAGCACCGGCGGGCCGCTCGTGGACACCCGGTCCGGTAGCCGCTCCCACCCCGTTAGACTCGGCCTTTGGCACCTTTGCGTCCCGAAGTCGGCGACGATTTGTCATCGGACCAGTGTCAGGACCAGTGACGGGGACCTCCAGCCAGCCAATCGGAAGCACGGGAAGAGATGTCGGCACCCAATAAGTCGTACGACCCTGTCGAGGTCGAGGCCTTGAAACCGGAAGAGATCGAGCGCATGCGGGACGAGGCGCTCGCCGCCTTCGCCGCCGCGGACTCCCTCGACGCGCTCCACGAGGCCAAGGTCGCCCACACCGGCCCGGCCTCGCCGCTGGCCCTGGCCAACCGGGAGATCGGCGCCCTGCCCCCGCACGCCAAGGCCGACGCCGGCAAGCGCGTCGGCATGGCCCGCGGCGCGGTGAACAAGGGCCTCACCACCCGCCAGGCCGAGCTGGAGGCCGAGCGGGACGCCCGCGTGCTGGTCGAGGAGTCGGTGGACGTCACGCTGCCCTACGACCGCGTACCGGCCGGTGCCCGGCACCCGCTGACCACGATGATGGAGCGGGTCGCGGACGTCTTCGTGTCCATGGGCTACGAGGTCGCCGAGGGCCCCGAGGCCGAGGCGGAGTGGTTCAACTTCGACGCCCTGAACTTCACCCCCGACCACCCGGCCCGGCAGATGCAGGACACCTTTTTCGTCGAGGGCCCCAAGGGCGATCACGGTGAGTCCGGCGTCATCCTGCGCACCCACACCTCGCCCGTCCAGGCCCGCGCCCTGCTCGACCGCGAGCTGCCCGTCTACATCGTCTGCCCCGGCCGCGTGTACCGCACGGACGAGCTGGACGCCACGCACACCCCGGTCTTCCACCAGATCGAGCTGCTGGCCGTCGACGAGGGCCTGACCATGGCCGACCTCAAGGGCACCCTCGACCACATGGTCCAGTCGCTCTTCGGGCCGGAGATGAAGACCCGGCTGCGGCCGAACTACTTCCCCTTCACCGAGCCGTCCGCCGAGATGGACATGCTCTGCTACGTCTGCAGGGGCGAGTCCGTCGGCAACCCGGACCGGCCCTGCCGCACCTGCTCCAGCGAGGGCTGGATCGAGCTGGGCGGCTGCGGCATGGTCAACCCGCGGGTGCTGGTCGCCTGCGGCGTCGACCCGGAGAGGTACAGCGGATTCGCCTTCGGGTTCGGCATCGAGCGGATGCTGATGTTCCGCCACAACGTCGAAGACATGCGAGACATGGTCGAGGGTGACGTCCGGTTCACCCGGCCGTTCGGGATGGAGATCTGATGCGGGTCCCGCTTTCTTGGCTGCGGGAGTACGTCGACCTGCCGGCGACTGAGACCGGGCGCGACGTCCAGGCCAAGCTCATTTCGGTCGGCCTGGAGGTCGAGACCGTCGAGCAGCTCGGCGCCGACCTCAAGGGGCCGCTGGTCGTCGGCCAGGTGCTGTCCATCGAGGAGCTGGAGGGCTTCAAGAAGCCGATCCGGTTCTGCACGGTCGACGTCGGGCAGGCCAACGGCACGGGTCAGCCGCAGGAGATCGTCTGCGGTGCCCGCAACTTCTCCGTCGGCGACAAGGTCGTCGTGGTCCTGCCGGGCGCGGTGCTGCCCGGCGGCTTCGCGATCTCCGCGCGCAAGACGTACGGCAAGACCTCGCACGGCATGATCTGCTCCAGCGACGAGCTGGGCATGGGCGACGACGGCTCCAAGGGCATCATCGTCCTGCCGCCGGAGCACGAGGCCGGCACCGACGCGATCGAGCTGCTCGAACTGGTCGACGAGGTGCTCGACATCGCCGTCACCCCCGACCGCGGCTACTGCCTCTCGCTGCGCGGCATCGCCCGCGAGGCCGCCACGGCCTACGGCCTGCCGCTGCGCGACCCGGCGCTGCTCGACGTCCCGGCCCCGAACGCGTACGGCTACCCGGTCACGGTCTCCGAGCCGCTGGGCTGCGACCGCTTCACCGCCCGCACGGTCACCGGCCTCGACCCGGAGGCACGCTCCCCGATCTGGCTCCAGCGCCGGCTGCAGAAGGCGGGCATGCGCCCCATCTCGCTGGCCGTCGACATCACCAACTACGTGATGCTGGAGCTGGGTCAGCCCCTGCACGCCTACGACCGCTCCCGCCTCCAGGGCGCGATCGGTGTGCGCCGGGCCCGGCCGGGGGAGAAGCTCGACACCCTCGACGGCGTCACGCGCACCCTGGACACCGAGGACCTGGTGATCACCGACGACCGCGGCCCCATCGGCCTGGCGGGCGTCATGGGCGGTGCCGACACCGAGATCGCCGACACCGAGCACGAGGCCGGTGCCACCACCGACGTCGTGATCGAGGCGGCCCACTTCGACGCGATCTCGATCGCGCGCACGGCCCGCCGCCACAAGCTGTCCTCCGAGGCGTCCCGCCGCTTCGAGCGCGGCGTCGACCCGCTGGCCGCTGCCGCCGCGGCCCAGCGCACGGTCGATCTGCTGGTGCTCCTCGCGGGCGGCACCGCCGACGCCGGGGTCACCGAGGTGATCGCGCCGTCCGCGCCGTGCACCATCACCATCCCGGCCGACCACCCGGACCGGGTCGCGGGCGTCGCCTACGGCCGTGAGAGGGTCGTGCGCAGGCTCCAGGAGGTCGGCTGCGACGTCCATGGGCAGGACGAGCTGATCGTCACCGTCCCGTCCTGGCGGCCCGACCTGACCGACCCGAACGACCTGGCCGAGGAGGTCATCCGGCTGGAGGGGTACGAGAACCTGCCCTCCACGCTGCCCAGGCCCCCGGCCGGGCTCGGCCTGACCGACCGGCAGCGGGCGCACCGCCGTGTGGGCCGCGCGCTGGCCGGCGCCGGCTATGTCGAGGCGCTGAACTACCCGTTCCTCGGGGAGCACGTCTTCGACCAGTTCGGCCTGGCCGCCGACGACCCGAACCGCGCGGTCGTCAAGCTGGTCAACCCCCTCTCCGACGAGGAGCCCGCGCTCCGGACCACGCTGCTGCCGGGCCTGCTCGGTGCGCTGCGCCGCAACGCCGGCCGCGGCGCGCACGACCTGGCGCTGTTCGAGACCGGGCTGGTCTTCCACCCGCGCGAGGAGCGGCGCGTCGCCGAGCGCCTGACCGTTGACCGCCGCCCGGCCGACGAGGAGATCGCCTCGCTCACGGCCGCGCTCCCCGAGCAGCCGCGGCACGTGGCCGTCGTGCTGGCGGGCGCCCGGGAGCAGGCCGGCTGGTGGGGCAAGGGCCGCCCGGCCGACTGGGCGGACGCCGTCGAGGCCGCGCGCATCGTCGCCCGCGAGGCCGGTGCGGACCTGATCGTCCGCCAGGGCCGGTACGGACCGTGGCACCCCGGCCGCTGCGCCGAGCTGGCCGTGGTCGCCGACGGCGGCGAGCGGGTCATCGGGTACGCCGGCGAGCTGCACCCCGGCGTCCTGAAGGCCATGGGTCTGCCCGCCCGCACCTGCGCGATGGAGCTGAACCTGGACGTGCTGGAGGAGGCGAGCGCCGGCCTGGTCAAGAGCCCGCGGATCTCCACCTTCCCGGTCGCGACCCAGGACGTGGCGCTGGTCGTCGACAAGAGCGTGCCGCACAGGGACGTCGAGGCCGCGCTGCGTGAGGGCGCGGGCGACCTGCTGGAGTTCATCCGGCTGTTCGACGTCTACGAGGGCGAGCAACTGGGCGAGGGCAAGAAGTCGCTGGCCTACGCCCTGCGCTTCCGCGCTCCCGACCGGACCCTGACCGTGGACGAGGCGTCCTCGGCCCGCGACGCGGCCGTCGCGCTGGCGGGCGAGCGCACCGGGGCGGTGCTGCGGAGCTAGCGCCCCGGCAGGCGACGTTCGCCCCGTCGCGTCGCCCGGCACGTTCCCCCGGGCTCTTCGAGCGGGGGCACCCCCACTCGCCGCGCCGGCCGAGAGCCCGGATACGTCCGGTACGAGGGCTTCCGGCCGGCACGCCGGGAGCACGGTCCCCCGCTCTCGGCTCCGCTCGCGCGGGCGGTTCCGCCACGACGCCGCTCCTCGACGGGCAGACGTCGCCTGCCGGGGCACTGGCCCTCCCCAGGGCCCCAGGGCCGGGAGTGAACTGCCGGGCGTGGCGCCGGCCGCGGTTCGTCCGTGGCCGGCGCCACGCGGTTCTCCGCGCCCGGGTGGGGCATGCCCCCGGCCCCCCCCACCGGCGATCTCACTCATTCGGGTGGCAAGTCCGGCTGATCAAGGCCGACCGGGGCACGCGGTCGACAGAATCGGACCGGCCCGGGGGCGGGCACATGGCGCTCCACGGGTCGCTTCTGCGCAGTCAGGGCTCTCATGGGGGGGCCGATCGGCATGATCCGTACCAAGGCTGGGTCGCCCCGCAGGACACGGCCCCGAGCACATCCCCGCGGGCGGTTCATGCCCGCCGTCGCCCTCGGGATCGGGCGGCATCCCCGCACTGACCACCGGCGCCTGCGGCGCGCGCTGGCGATCGGGCTGCCCGCCGTGTGGGGGGCGACCGCGATCTCGTACAAGCTGGCCTGCCCGCTCGCCCAGCAGAACGGGCTGGGCGCGCGGATCGCCACCAGCGCCGTGTTCTTCGCGGTGGGCACCGGGCTGCTCCTCCACATCCGGCGGGTGTTCCTGGGAGAGCTCAGGCAGGCCCGCAGGGTCGCGGGCGCCGCCCAGAACGTGCTGCTGCGTCCGTTGCCGCCGCGGATCGACGGCCTGAACGTCGCCGCCGCCCGGCTCTCGGCGGGCCGCGGGGCGACGGTCGGCGGCGACTTGTACGAGGTCATCGCCACCGAGCACGGTGTCCGCGTCGTGATGGGCGACGTACGCGGTCACGGCCTGGGGGCGCTCGCCACCGTCGCGGCCGTCCTCGGCAGCTTCCGCGAGGCGGTGCACGACGAGCCCGAGCTCGACCGGGTGCTGCACAGGCTGGAGCGAGCGCTGGCCCGGCACCTGCGCGAGCGGGCCCGGGCAGAACACCCCTCCGCCGGCCGGGAGCCGGACAGCCCGGCCGCCGAGGACTTCGTGACCCTGCTGCTCCTGGAGATCGGCCGCGACGGGGAACTGCGCGCCCTGAACTGCGGTCATCCGTGGCCGTATCTGCTCGCACCGGGCCGTGTCGAGCCGCTGGCCCGTGCCGAACCGCTGCCTCCGCTGGGCCCCTTCCCGCTCCCCGAGGACCTGTGCACCGTGGACTGCGGACGGCTGCCGCCCGGGCGGGCGCTGTTCCTGCACACCGACGGGGCCGAGGACGCGCGCGACGTCCGCGGCCGGTTCTTCGCCCTGCCCGCGGCGCTCGCCGACGCCGTCCGCGATCGTCACGCCGTCGTACCCCAGACCGTGCTGCGGACCGTCTTCACCGGACTCCTGCGCCACACCGGCGGCCGTCCCACCGACGATGTGGCCCTCCTGGTCCTCCGCAACGACCGCCTGGCCCGGCGTGCCTCCCTGGGAGCCAGGGAAGCCCCCGGCGTCCCGGCGGACCGCGGTCCTGCCGCCTAGGGGGTGTTTCGAAGGTCCTGTGCGGTGCCCGCGGTGTCCGGTGCGTGCTCTCGGCGTGCCGGACGAAAGCCCTCGTACTGGACGTACTCGGGGTTCCGGCCGGTGCGGCGAGTGGGGGTGCCCCCTGCTCGAAGAGCTTGGGGGAGCGTGCCGGGCGCCGTGGGTGCTGTGCGGGACTTTCGAAACACCCCCCAGGTGCGGGGAACGCCCCCTCCCGGCGGAGCGCCACGCGTCGTCCGCCCCGCCACGGAGTGTCGGGCAGGCAGCGGGGCGGACGGCGCTGCAGCGGGCCGCCGCACTGTACGAGGGGGAGCCGGCGGCCCGGCCGGCCTCTTACGAGGTGTTTCAGTCAAGCGGCCGGAAACTCCGTGCAACAGTGCGCGTACAGGACGGATTCGGGCACTCCGTTCACACCCCGTGTGAACCCGCACGCACTACGCTGTCGGCACCGAGCCACCGGGGGGCACCCATGCAGCCCAACACACTGCTCGACGCGATCCTCGACGAGGCCGGGATCTCCCATGCGGGACTCGCGGCGCACGTCAACCAGGCGGGGCGGGCGCGCGGTCTCGCGCTCCGGTACGAACACACGGCCGTGGCACGGTGGTTGAAGGGCCAGCGTCCGCGCGGCCAGGTACCCGACCTGATCTGCGAGGTGCTCGCCGCCCGGCTGCACCGCCCGGTGACCCTCGACGACATCGGCCTCGGTGTGCCCGGCGAGCCCGCCACCCCGCACGGCTCGGCCCTGTCCGGCTTCGTCGAGCGGGCCACCGCCCTGTGGCGCTCCGACGAGCAGCAGCGCCCCCACATCCTGGGCGCCCCCGCGGTCACCGGCACGCCCGCCGTGATGCCCGTGTGGGAGTGGGAGAACCCGCCCGAGGACGTGGACGTCTCGCGCGGCGGCCGGCACCGGGTCACCTCGGCCGACATCGAGATGCTGCGCGCCGCCCGCGCCCACTACGAGCAGATGTACCGCAAGGCGGGCGGCATCGCGACCCGCAGCCGTGTCGTCGGCTTCCTCAACGCCGAGACGGCGCCGCTGCTGCGCGGCGGCTACACCGACGCGACGGGCCGTCAACTCCACCGCGCCACCGGCGGTCTGGTGGCGATCGCCGGCATCTGCGCGTACGACTCGGACGCCCACGGCCTGGCCCAGCGCTACTTCCACCAGGCCCTGCGCCTGGCGAAGGCGAGCGGGGACCGGGGACTGGGCGCGTATGTGATAGCCCTGCTGGTCAACCAGTCGCTGTTCATGAAGGAGTACCGGCAGGCCGTCGCCTTCGCCGAGGCCGCGCTGCGTGCCGCGGGCCGGGACATCACCCCGGCGCTCGCCTCCGACCTGTACGCGATGCAGGCGAAGGCGTACGCGCACCTGGGGGACTCCGCCGGCGCGCTGGCCTGCATCGGGCGGGCCGAGTCGGCCGCCGAACGCATCCGGCGCGGCTGTGAACCGGACGAGACCGGCTATGTCCAGCCCGGTCTCGTCAACGTCCAGGTCGCGGAGGCGCTGCTCAGCCTCGGCGACCTGGTGGCGGCGGGGGAGCACGCCGCGGCCGCCGTCGACACGCCGGCGCACGACCGCGGGCGGGTGCACCGGCTCGCCATCCTCAGCCAGATCGAGCTGCGTCAGGGCCATGCCGACAAGGCAGCGGCCACCGCGGTCGAGATGGCGGAGCGGGTGCGGGGAATGGAGTCCAGGCGTCTGCGCGACAGACTTCGGGCGGTACGCGAGCACCTCGCACGCAGTGGCTGCGCGGGAACGGCCGAGGCGGCCGAACTCATCGACGGGGCGCTGCGCGTGCCGCTGTAGCCGCAGCCCCGCCCACTGCCGGAGCCTGCTGAGTGAACGCTCCTGCTGCGATATTGCCACTTACTCAGCGGAAGGTGGCAGAACCGTGCAGTGGACGAAACTGAACGAACAAACTGTGTATGCAAACCGCTGGTTCAGCGTCAATCTCGCCGATGTCGAGCTGCCGGACGGCCGGCACCTCGACCACTTCCTGATACGGCTGCGGCCCGTTGCCGTGGCCACCGTCGTCAACGAGGCCAACGAGGTGCTGCTGCTGTGGCGGCACCGCTTCATCACCGACAGCTGGGGGTGGGAACTCGCGGCGGGCGTCGTCGAGGACGGCGAGGACATCGCCGTGGCGGCGGCCCGGGAACTCGAGGAGGAGACAGGCTGGCGGCCGGGACCCCTGCGCCATCTCATGAGCGTCGAGCCCTCCAACGGGCTCACCGACGCCAGGCACCACGTCTACTGGACCGACGAGGCCGAGTATGTCGGACACCCCGTGGACGACTTCGAGTCGGACCGCCGGGAATGGGTTCCCCTCAAGCTCGTCCCCGACATGGTCGCCCGCGGAGAGGTCCCGGCCGCCAACATGGCGGCGGCGCTGCTCCTCCTGCATCATCTCAGGCTCGGTCAGGACGCCTTGTCCTGATCCCCCGTCCGCGGCCTGCGGGCCCCTAACGGCCGAGAGCCTGCCAGATCGCCACGACGAGCGCGCCCACGGCCGTGAGGGCGGCGACCGCGGGCAGCGGCCAGCGCGTGTGTTCCAGCGCGACGACCCGCAGGCTCAGATCGTCGAGATCCTTGGCGGTCCGCTCGGCGCGGTGACTGAGCAGGGCCAGCCCTCCCTCGACGCGGGCGTGTGCCACATCGAGGCGGCGGCGTAACTCTGCGACTTCTCCATGGACCACGGGATGCTCGGGGTCGGCGGTCACAAGTCCGCTCCTTTCCGTAGTCGTCACATCCCTTGCATGCGCATGGTGAGTCAACTCCCCTGGTCGGCGCGTGGGGAGAGTGTGCGGCAGGCATATGCGGGTCCGTCCCGCACACGCCGTGTGAATGGCGCGGGCCCGGCACCGCAGGCGGTGCCGGGCCCGTCCCTCACAGGGACCGACGCTCCGTCATCAGGCGTAGGTGTAGAAGCCGGAGCCCGTCTTCCGGCCGAGACGGCCCGCCTCCACCATGCGCTGCAGCAGCGGGGGAGCGGCGTACAGGGGCTCCTTGTACTCCTCGTACATCGAGTCGGCGATCGAGACGATGGTGTCCAGGCCGATCAGGTCGGAGAGCCTCAGCGGGCCCATCGGGTGGGCGCAGCCCATCTCCATGCCGTTGTCGATGTCCTCGCGGCCGGCGATGCCCGACTCGAACATCCGGATGGCGGACAGCAGATAGGGCACGAGCAGCGCGTTGACGACGAACCCCGAGCGGTCCTGGGCGCGGATGGCGTGCTTGCCGAGGACCTTCTCGGCGAACAGATGGGCCCGGCCGATGGTGCCCTCGGAGGTGGTGAGCGCGGGGATCAGCTCGACGAGCTTCTGCACCGGGGCCGGGTTGAAGAAATGGATGCCGATCACGTGGTCCGGCCGCGAGGTGGCGACCGCGAGCTTCACCAGCGGGATCGAGGAGGTGTTGGAGGCGAGAAGGGCGTCCGGGCGGGTCACCACCTGGTCGAGCACCTGGAAGATCTCCGTCTTCACCTGCTCGTTCTCGACGACCGCCTCGATCACCAGATCGCGGTCCGCGAACTCGCCGAGGTCGGTGGTGAAGGTGAGGCGCGCCTGCGTCGCCTCCCGCTCCTCCTCGGATATCTTCCCCCGCTCGGCCGCCTTGGACAGGGAACCGAACAGACGGGTCCGGCCGATCTCCAGGGCCTCGCCGGTGGTCTCGGCGACCTTCACGTCCAGTCCGGCGCGGGCGCACACCTCGGCGATGCCCGCTCCCATCTGGCCGCAGCCGACCACTCCGACGCGTTCGATGTCTGTCACATCGTGCCTTTCGCTGATCTCGGGCCTGGTGAGGCGCCCCGCGGATCATGCCGGGCTCCCCGGATCACAGGACGTCCTCCGGCAGGCCCTCCGTGGTTCGGTGCCTGCTCCGATCGTGCACGTTACTCCGAAAGGAGCGATGATCGATCGTCCGGGTCGGGCATGCTCTGCCGGGAGACGATCCGTGACCACACGGATCCGCTGCGTATGGGGATGAGGGCATGGGACGGATGTCACGCCGGGCGTTCGCGGTGGCCGCGCTGTCGGGCCTGGCGGCGGCGGGCGACGCCGCCGCCGTGCCGCGGGGCGCCCCGGCAGGCGAGATGCGGGGGATGTGGCTGGCGACGGTGCTCCACCGCGACTGGCCCTCCCACCCCGGCGCGGCGGCCTCCGCGCAGCGCGCCGAGCTGTGCGCCCACCTCGACACGGCGGTGCGGCGCCGGCTGAACACCGTGTTCTTCCAGGTGCGCCCCTCCGCGGACGCGCTGTGGCCCTCGCCGTACGAGCCCTGGTCCCAGTACCTCACCGGCACCCAGGGAGCGGACCCCGGCTGGGACCCGCTGGGCACGGCCGTCGAGGAGGCGCATGGGCGGGGTCTGGAGCTGCACGCATGGTTCAACCCCTACCGGATCGCCCTGCACGCCGATCCGGCGCGGCTGGTCGCCTCGCACCCCGCCCGCACGCACCCGGACTGGGCAGTGGCCCACGGCGGCAAGCTCTACTACAACCCCGGAGTGCCGCAGGTCCGCGCCTTTGTGCAGGAAGCGGTCCTCGACGCCGTGCGCCGCTACCCGGTCGACGGCGTCCACTTCGACGACTACTTCTACCCGTACCCGGTCGCCGGCCAGTCCTTCGACGACGACGCGGCCTACGCGGCCCACGGAGGCGGCTTTTCCAGCCGCGCCGCCTGGCGCAGGAACAACATCGATCTCCTGGTGCGGGAGACCGCCGCCCGCATCCGGCAGGTGCGGCCCACCGCACGCTTCGGGATCAGCCCGTTCGGGGTGTGGCGCAACGCCACGACCGACCCCCGCGGCTCGGACACCCGGGCCGGGGTGCAGACCTACGACGACCTGTACGCGGACACCAGGGCATGGGTGAGGTCCGGGTGGCTGGACTACATCTGCCCGCAGCTCTACTGGAACATCGGCTTCGCCGCGGCCGACTACGCGAAGCTCGTCTCCTGGTGGGCCGGGGTCACCCGGGGCACGGCCGTGCAGCTGTACGTGGGCGAGGCGCTGTACAAGGCCGGTGACCCGCAGCAGCCGGCCGCCTGGCAGGATCCGGCGGAACTGTCCCGGCACCTCACCCTCGCCCAGCGGTACCCGCAGGTGCGCGGGCATGTCTTCTTCGCCGCCAGGGAGGTCGGCGCGGACCCCGTCGGCGCGATGGCGCGGGTGGTCGCCGACCACTACCGGCAGCCGGCCGCGCCCCCGCGCTGAGGGGTCACCGCACCCTTCGGCCAGCCTCCTTGTGGCGGATCTCGGCGTCGGGGCCCGGGGAGCACACGCCCTCGTGCCCGTCCTCGAAGCGGACGCGGTACGGAGGGTTTCCCTCCTTGCCCATCACTTCGACGATCTCGCCGACCTTGTCGTGCTGCCCGACGATCCTGCCGTGCTGCACCAGCTTGTCGCCCACAGTTGCGTGCATCCGACGGGCCTCCTCGTCGCGTGCGGAAGTATCGGTACGGGGCCGCGGGACCGCGGCCGAGGGTGCCGGTGACCCGCTCCGCGCGACCCCGCCCGGGTCAGCCCCGCGCCCGCTGCGTGACCGCGATGCAGACCACGACCGCCACCGCCGTCAGGGGCGCGGCCGGGGTGAGGTGCTCGCCGAGGAGCAGCACCGACCACACCAGTGTGAGCAGCGGCTGAGCCAGCTGCAACTGGCTGGCCTTCGGGATTCCGATCGCCGCCATGCCCCGGTACCAGACGAGGAGCCCGAAGAACTGCGACCCGGCCGCCACCCACAGCAGCCCCGCCACGCCGTGCGTCGTGAGGTGGACCGGCTCGCGGGACAGGGCCAGCAGCGCACCGGGCACCGTGAGCGGCAGGCACAGCAGCAGCGACCACCCCACGACCTGCCAGCCGGGCATGGCCCGGGCCAGCCGGCCGCCCTCGGTGTAGCCCGCGGCGCACACCAGCAGCGCGCCGAAGAGGTAGGCGTCCGCCCCGGTCAGTCTTCCGCCGCTCTGCCGCACGGTGAACGCGACGACGGCGGCGGCGCCCGCGAGCGCGGCGAACCAGAACGTGCGGGAGGGGCGTGCGCCGGTGCGCAGGGCCGAGAGGACGGCCGTGGTGAGCGGCAGCAGACCGACGACCACGGCGGCGTGCGCCGTGGTCGAGGTCCGCAGGGCGAGGGTGGTCAGCAGCGGAAACCCCAGCACGACACCGGCCGCGACGACGGCGAGGCCCGCCCGGTGCTGCCGCGCCGGCACGGGCACCCTGAGTGCCAGCAGCCACGCGGCGGCGATGACGGCGGCCAGCACGCTGCGCAGCCCCACGAGCGACCAGGGGCCGAAGCCCTCCAGGCCCCAGGCGGTGGCGGGAAACGTGAGGGAGAAGGCGACGACTCCCAGGGCGGCCTGGACGATGCCGTACTCGCGTCCCCGAGGGTCCCCGCTCGCGGTGACCGCTATCGACATCGGTGTAGTAGCGCTATTCTCTGCTCTCATGAATGAGCGTAGCAGTGTCGGCGAGTTGGCGAACCGCCTGCGACCGGAGCTCGACCGCTACTCTCCTGGTGAGAAGCTTCCGTCCAGCCGTGCACTTGTCGAGCGGTTCCGGGTGAGCCCGGTGACGGTGTCGCGGGCGCTGGCGCGGTTGGCCGCCGAGGGACTGGTGGTCACGCGGCCCGGGGCGGGGGCGTTCCGTGCCGAGCCGCGCGCGATGGCACCCGCGGTGGGGGACACCGCCTGGCAGGAGGTCGCACTGAGCGCGGACGCCGTGGCCGAAGCCGTGCCGCGGAGCGTCGACGCCTCGGGTGTGCTGGTCTCCCTGGCCGCCCCGCCGGCCGGCGTCGTCGAGTTCAACGGCGGTTATCTCCACCCGTCGCTCCAGCCCGAGCGCGCGATGGGCGAGGCACTGTCCCGCGCCGGACGGCGGCCCGGGGTCTGGGCGAGGCCGCCCGTCGACGGGGTCCCCGAACTGCGCGAGTGGTTCGCGCGCGGCATCGGCGGCGCGACCACCGCCGCGGAGGTGCTGATCGCGGCCGGTGGCCAGTCCGCGCTGACCACCGCGCTCAGGGCGCTGGCACCGCCGGGCGCCCCGGTCCTGGTCGAGTCCCCCACGTATCCGGGCATGCTGGCGATCGCCCGCGCGGCCGGGCTGCGGCCCGTACCGGTGCCGGTCGACGCGGACGGCGTGAAACCGGGCCTGCTCGCCGACGCGTTCCGGGCGAGCGGTGCCCGTGTCGTCGTGTGCCAGCCGCTGTTCCAGAACCCCACCGGCGCCGTCCTCGCCGCCGGGCGGCGGCGTGAGGTGCTGCGCATCGCGCGCGACGCCGGAGCGTTCGTGATCGAGGACGACTTCGTACGACGGCTGGCGCACGCGGACGCCGGACCGCTCCCGCCTCCGCTCGCCGCCGAGGATCCCGACGGCGTCGTTGTGCACGTCTGCTCGCTCACCAAGGCGACCTCGCCCAGTCTCCGGGTCGGCGCCCTGGCCGCGCGGGGCCCGGTCCTGGAGCGGCTGCGCGCCATCCAGATCGTCGACACCTTCTTCGTGGCGCGGCCCCTGCAGGAGGCCGCGCTCGAACTGGTCGGCTCGCCGGCCTGGCCCCGCCATCTGCGGGCCCTGTCCATGGAGCTCAAGAACCGCCGCGAGATCATGACCGCCGCCCTCCGGCTGCGCCTGCCCGAACTCGCCCTCCCGCACGTCCCGTCCGGCGGCTATCACCTCTGGCTGCGCCTGCCCGACGGCACGGATGAGTCCGCCCTCGTGTCCGGCGCGTTGCGGGCGGGTGTGGCGGTCACCCCCGGCCGGCCCTATTTCAGCGCCGAACCTCCCGCCGCGCACCTGCGGCTGAGCTTCGCGGCCGTCGCCGGGGAGGGCGAGATCGCGGAGGGCGTACGCCGTCTGCGGGCCGCCTGCGACGAGGTGCTCCGGCCCCGCTAGGCCCTGTCGTCACATTCCGGTCGTCCGCCCGAGGGGCGGGCCGCGCGGCGTCGTAGGGGCCACCGCCCGCGCGAGCGCAGCCGAGCATGGGGAAGCGTGCATGGCGTCGCACGGCAGACGGGAATGTGACGACAGGGCCTGGAGCGCCGGCGGTCCCACGCCGTACGAGGGTGCTGTGGTACGACCAGGCGGGCCGGGGCGCTGGGTGAGTCCTTGACCACCCTTGGTAACTCCTGAGTAACGCCTCTTGACCAGCACACTTGTCCGGCTCACGATCGCGGCATGCATTTTCGGGTCACGTTCGTCGCCGCCGCGCGCAGCTCCTCGCTGCTCGCGGAGCGCTTCGAGGACGACCGGCCGCTGGACCAGGCGGGCTGGGACGAGGTGCAACGTGCCGCCTGGGAACTGGTGCCGCTGGCGGCGGCCGAACTGCGCTACTGCTCCCCGACGCCACGGAGCCGCGCGACCGGTGACGCGCTCGGGTACGCGCCGCTGGTGCAGCCGGCGCTGCGGGACTGCGACATGGGCCGCTGGCGCGGTTTCACGCTGGGCGAGGCGATGGCCCGGGAGCCCTCGGCGGTGGACGCCTGGCTCGCGGATCCCCGCTCCGCGCCGCACGGCGGCGAGTCGCTCGTGTCGTTCATCTCGCGGGTGGGCGGCTGGCTGGACACGCGTCCCGTCGACGACGGCAGCCGCATCGTCGCCGTGGCGGAACCGTCGGTGGTGCGGGCCGCCCTGGTGTACGCGCTGAAGGCGCAGCCCTCGTCGTACTGGAACATCGACGTCCGCCCCCTGTCGACGATCTCGCTGGCCGGGCGGGGCGGGCGCTGGCACCTGCGTCTGGAGCCCGTCTCCCAGCAGTTGGTCTGACGGGCGGCCGGCGCGGGCATCAGGGCTCGCGCGTGTAGCCGGTGGTCAGAACCAGATCCTTCGCGGGCCCGCCCACCCGCCACACCGTGCGCCGGCGGTCCGCGTCGTACACGGTGAACCCGCCCCGGTACAGGTCCGCGGCGCACGGATGCTCGGCGACCTGGTGCCCGGTGGTGAGGTCGAGGTCGTGAAACGGACGGCCGTCGGCGAACCGCACCCGGGCGGTGCCTGGGGAGTCCCCGGGCAAGAACCACAGGGTCCTTGGTTTCCGCAGGACGGCAGCGGGGTGACCGCGTCCCGGCAGGACGTCCCGCCCCTGGTCACGGTGCGGCCGTCCGCAGCCCCCGCCCGCACGGGTGCCCTCGGCTCCGGGCCGTCGCCAGACAGTGCCGACCGCGGGTGTGTACGTGGTCGTGGGCGTGCTGCACGCCGGGAGCCGGCTCGCCCCTCTGCTCGCCTCCGCCGCGGCGGTTCCGGTGACCTTCGTCGTCTCCCGCGCGATCATGCTCGCGCCGGCCCGCCGCGGCGGCCCCGGCGGCGTGCCGTCTACCGCGCGTGAGCGTGTGGGACGGCGATGACCGGGCAGCGTGCGTGGTGCAGCAGGCCCTGGCCGACCGAGCCCAGCAGCATGCCGGTGAAGCCCCCGTGCCCGCGGGTGCCCACGACCACTGCCAGGGCGTCCTCGGACGCCTTGGCGAGGACCTCCACGGGGTGGCCCGACAGGACCTCGTGCCGCAGGTCGACCCCGGGATGGCCGGCGGCGCGCCCGGAAACCGTCTCCGACAGCAGTCGGCGGCACTCCTGGAGGGCCCCGTCGTCCGGGGTCCCGAGCCGTGGAGCGTGCCACACCCACAGGGCTCGCAGGGACGCGCCCCGCAGGGCGGCCTCCTCGATCGCGACGTCGACGGCGGCGGCGGACTGGGGGCTGCCGTCGACCCCGACCACGACGTACGGCGGCTGCCGGACGATGTGCCCGGACTCCGGTACGACCACGACGGGGCAGGGCGAGTGGGCGATGACCGGCAGGGCCACGGCGGCGGAGGTGAAGAGCTCCCGGCGGGCACTGAGGTGCCAGGAACCGAGCACGACCTGAGCGGCGTGCCGCGACTGTTCCCGCAGGACCCACGCCGGATGGCCCTCGGCCAGCAGCCCGGACACCCGCACCCGCGGATACCGCGACTCGACGAAGGCCACCGCGTCCCTCAGCGCCTGATCCCCCGTGGCGTGCAGCGCCTCGTTCCACTCCTCCCAGGACGGCCGTCCGCCCGAGGGCCGGTCGCCGGGGGTCGGCAGGTTCTGCGCGAGGACCAGCAGCAGCGGCAGGCGCCGCAGGTCCGCCGCGTCGGCGGCCCAGGCGAGAGCCCCGCGCTGGGCGGGGTCGGGGTCGACGCCGACCACGATCGGTGTACGTCCTGGCACACGACCATGCTCGGGCTGTTCCCCCGGCGGCGCACCCGCACGTCCTCCGCGCCGGGGAAGCGCCGGCTGTGACGGTGCGTGAGTGCCGTGGTGAGGCGGTCCGGTGCCGACGCGGGTACACATAGGATCGCCGACATGGCACTGCGACCCGTTCAGGTGAACATCAAGGCTCTTGACGCCGCGGCGGTCGGCCGGTTCTGGGCGGAGGCGCTCGGCTGGAGCGCTCACAGCCCGGGCGTGACCACCTACGTCGGACCCGTCGGCGGCCTCGTCTGGCCGGACCCGGTCGCCGTCGGCGTCGACGTCGTTCCCGTCCCGGAACCCGGGACGACGACAAAGAACCGTGTGCACCTCGATCTCGCCACCACCTCCGCGGCCCATCAGAGGGAGTTGGTCGCGCGGCTGAAGGCTCTCGGTGCGACGCCCGCCCACGTGGGCCAGGGCGAAGTGCCGTGGACGGTCCTCGCCGACCCCGAGGGCAACGAGTTCTGCGTGCTGGAGCCTCGGGAGATCTACCGGGACACCGGGCCGATCGCCGCGGTGGTGGTCGACTGCGCGGATCCGCGGGCCATGGCCCGGTTCTGGGGCGAGGCGGTGGACTGGCCCCTGCGCGAGGTGACCGACGATCATGCGGCGTTGCGCTCCGCCAAGGGTGTCGGCCCGTATCTCGAGTTCCTGCGCACGCCCGGCGTGAAGACCGTGCCGGACCGAGTCCATCTCGACCTGCTGCCGTACCCCGGTGACGACAAGGCGGCTGAGGTGGCCCGGCTGCGGTCTCTCGGCGCCACCGACCTCGACCTCGGCCAGGGCGACGTCCCGTGGACGTGCCTGGCCGACCCGGAGGGCCACGAGTTCTGCGTCCTCGCCCCGTCCTGACGCGGAGCCTCGATCGGGCGAGCCTTGGGAGCAAGGGCATCGCTCACTCTGGTTCCACCTGGCGTGTCTCGGCTCACTCGGTAACACGGCGTCACCGGAGCGGGATTCGCCGACCGGTGCGCTCATTCGCCGACTAGGAATCTCGGTCGCAGCGGATGAGACTGAGTTCTTGAGCTGGCCCGTGAGCGGTTGAGTTGGCCTGTGTGAGCGTCGGGTGGCCCGCGGCTCAGCGCACGGGGTCTTGGACGTCCTCCGCTGAGACGTTGCGCTTCAGGCACAGACGCCCGGAGGGCATTACGGCATCGCCCTGATGGAGGCCCCGGCGGCAGCCAGGGCGTCACGGACAGCCGGTCCAGCAGACGTGCGGACAGAACTGCCGCTAACGGCCTCTACCAGGTCAGAGGAAATACCCACTGGCGAGGTAGGGCGCCGGAACTGGCATGCCGCGGACGGCGATGTAGCCCTCCTGGCCGATGTCGAGACGGGCGGCCAGACCCACATCGACCGCCCACTCATTGGGGGTGGTGATGCAGTTGACCAGGGTCCTTCCCTGTGACGAGGCCAGGGCCTCCCACAACAGTCTCTGCGCGGTTTCCGGGTGCGCGGCAGCCAGCAGCGACGCCTGTCCTCGGTCATCGATGTAGACGTATCCCGGCCTGGCCCGGTCTGCGGACACGACCAGCCGGAGGGTGTTGAGCATGTAACCGTGGTCGGGGCCGTGGCCCGCGACACGCAGATCCCGGTCCAGCCGGTCCATCCACTCGAAGTCGTCGGACCGGCCCTCCCGCAAGCCGTCGACTGCGGGAAGGGTGGACCGGTCGACGGTACCGACCATCCTCATCTGCGGGTGGAGCGAGAATCCCGCCAGCCGGTATCGGCGGGTCGCCCCGGGGTGGACGCTGGAGGAGAAGATGCCGGGGCGCCCGTCGGCGTGGGCGAGCGCGGCGTCCATCAGGCGCTTTCCGATGCCCCGACCCTGATGGCCAGGCAGCACGCCGTAGGTAGCAAGAAACCAAAGACGGCCGCGGTTCTGCGAGATGGCGAACCCGACTGCACTTTCGGTACCTGCATCCGCCTCCATCGCGACCCAGCATCCTCCTGGGTCGGCGTTCAGGAAGAAGCGCATCCGGTCGATCCACTGTTTCGAGGTGACCGCCGGACGTGGCTCGACTTCCGGGTCGCTGACCCGCCTGGTGGCCCGCTCCGCCTCGAAGAACGTCACCGCCGAAGCCCGTTCGGCCGACGGGAGATCGTTCTCTTGCATCGGCCTGACCTGCACAGAGTCCATCACTTCAGCGTAAGGAAGAGTCAGACCATGCCGCACCCGGTTTTCCGGCTGCCCGCCAGTCATCACGCACAACCCACCAACTCAAGCGCAACGTCTCATCCGCTGTGCGCTCGAAGCCACTGGTGAAGAGGTAGTGGCGGAAGGCGCCCCCTGCCTGTCAGACTCCGGTGAGACGTAGAAGGTGCACGCCTCTTTGATCTGATGCAGGGCGAGACAGGACCAGGACCACCGCGACGATGACCTTTGCCGACCAGGCCGTGATGGCACGGCAGGATGGTCGGGTGACCGACGAACCCGCCGAGAAGCCGGCCCGTCCCAAGCGCAGCATCATCACAGGCCGCACAAGCAGCCTGACGTCTCATCCGGATTGACAGTTACCGTGGTGAGCCGGGGCAAGGGGCCACTCGAATCTGCTGGCCTGAACGCCACCACGGCGGACAAGACCGATGAGCGACGATCAAACTGTCAGTGGCGGACTTTAGGGTCAGCCTTATGACAGCAGACCTGGTCCAGGCCTCATGGACTCGCATCGACGCGTGGCTGCGCGAGCACGCACCCCGCACTTTCGCCACGCTACGGCCGCCCGCAGGGGACGACGAGATCGCGGCAGCGCAAGAGGAACTCGGTGTCACCTTTCCTCCAGACCTGGTCGCTTCACTCCTCCGGCACAACGGGGCGCTGGAGGGACCTGAGGCTTTCCGGTTCAGCACGGGCGACCGGCTGCTCGGAGTGAGCGGAATCCTCGGGGACACTGGGTTCATGCGCGGCATCGACCAAGGCCTCGACGGGGAGACCGAGGGCTACTGGCTTCACGACTACGTGAAGTTCGGTTCATACGACGTGACGTCGGACGGTCTTCTGACGGATTGCCGTACCGGGCGGGACTCCTTCGGTGCGATCGGGCGGTTCTTCGACGAGACCGGCACCAGTTTCGGGGAGGCCGACTCGCTGGGTGAGTATCTGGCCGAATTGGCCGGCAAGCTTGAGCGCGGCCACGACGCTGGTGTCGTGACGTTCAACGGCCGGCTGTTCTGGGAGGGGCCTCTGCCTGCCAGGCCGCAGTGCAGTGCCGACGAGCCCCTTCCCGGACCGGATGAGCAGCTGCCAGAGCTGGACCTGTCCTACAGTCCCACCGACCTGCTCCACGTGAGCCACCTGGACGGGCATGAGGAACTCGGTGCGCTGATCGCGATCCTGCCGCATGAGCGGGTGGTCGACGCCGCGCGGAAGCAGCTGCGCAGACTGGCGGTCGAAACGGGCCTGAACAACTACCCGGAGGTCAAGGCAGCCCTGGACGCTTGGGAGCGCGGTGTGGCCCCGCCACAGCCGGACCAGACCGGCCCGCTCGCCTTGCGACTCCGCGCGGTGCTCGCGCAGGCCGACACCGACCGAGACAGCATTCGTAGGTGGGTCGCAGAGAAGATAGCCCTCGGGATCTGGGGGTCCCCCTACAGGTCCGTGTGCGAGAGCGCGGAGATCCGGAGTCACTTCACTGTCGACTGGCGTGCAGATCTGCATGCGGACCTAGGTAATCCGCCACTGCCACCGATACCTGACGACCGATTCTGGGGGGCGCTGCGCAACCCCGCCATCGACTCCAGTTGGTACGCGGCTCAGTACGCGCAAGACCGGAGCTGACCCTAGGGGTTTCCCTTCCGCGTGAGTGCTTCGTCTGGCGAGTTGAGCAGGGTACTGGTACGGCCCAGTTGTTGATGTTGTTTTGGGCCTTTCCCGCGTACGGCGCGTGCCCTGCGGTGTGCTCTCGTCATGGGTGACGTACAGGTCGTCGAGATTCCGGTGCCGGTGTGGTCCCATGCCTGCCAGCTGGACGACCTTGCGCTGCCGTACGCACTGCCCGAGCGGGCCACCGAGTGCCTGGATCTGGGGCCGGGATGGACGCGTACGTGGACGGTGACGTGGAAGACCGGGAAGTCCGAGGTCATCGTCCCGGTGAAGGACCTGTCGGCGGGGCCAGCGATGGCGTCGGTGCCGGTTCGGCGGTTCTCTTGGCGGACCGGTCAGCGTCACCGGCCCGGGCTGGAGTGCCTGGTGACGACCGGTCGGCAGCACGGCTTCGAGAGTCTGGCCGAACGCTGGCTGCTGCTGGTCCTGGACTTCGTCGGCGGGTTCGACGAGGTGCTGTCCCAGCCGTTCCGTCCGCGGTTTTCCTCCTCGGAGGGCAAGGGCTCGCACATTCCGGACTTCCTCGTGCTCGCGGCGGGAGCCTCGTGGCTGGTGGACGTGCGTCCTGGGGGCCTGATCGGCGAGGAGGACGAGGTGCGGTTCGCGGCGGCAGCGCAGGTGGCGGCCGCCGCGGGCTGGCGCTACATGGTGGTGACCGGCTGGCGCCGGCAGGTGCTGGCGGGGATCGACGCGTTGTCGGTGCGGCGCCGTCCGATGGCCGATCCGCTCGGGCTTGAGCGGCAACTGCTGGCTGCGGTTGGCCGGCGTCCGTGGCGGTTCGCGGAGCTGGTGGATCAGACGCACGTTCCGGCGGTGGCCCGCACGCACGCGGTCCGTCTCCACTGGCGCCGGCGGATGGCCGTCGACCTGACTCTGCCGTTCGGGGATGCGGCCTGGGTCTATCCGGCGGGAGGCCGTGATGGATGACAAGCAGCAGCCTGCCCGGTTCGAGGACCTGAAGGACGATGACCAGAAGCGGCTCCGGCTGAGGGTGGCCCACTTCCTGGAGGCCGAGAGCGGCTTCCGCAGCGGCAGCCGACACTGGCCCCAGGAGGGTGAGCCCCGGCCCGAGTACGACCCGGAGCGGACCACGCTGACCGAGCGGCGGCTCGCCAAAGTGGCCGAGCTGAAGGCTCTGCACCCGGACGATGCCCGTCAGCCGGGTCTGGGGCAGGTCAGCGAGCGCACGCTGCAACGGTGGTCTGCAGCCTGGCCTGAGCAGGGAATCATGGGGCTGGCGGACGGCCGTCTCACCCCCGTGCTGCGGGGGCACCGCAAGATCACGTTGCAGGTGGCGGAGGCGATTCACGCGGTCCACGCGGAGTGTCTGCACCGTTCCCGGGTCGGCCTGCACGCTGGGGACGGTGGTGCTGCCGGCGAGGGCGATGCGAGCTCAGGACAAGGCGGCCTGCGAACGCGCGTTCTTGGGAATCCAGTCACTGCTGCTGGAACTGCTTCTCGGCTACCGCGGGCGGGATGTCGCCGACCGGGGTGCCGACCCGGAGGGCGACGCGGTCTGGACCCTGGACGAGATGGAGCATCTGCTGGCTACCTGGATCGTGAGGATCTGGCAAAACCGCAGGCTGGACCAATATGCGCCCGCCTGGGACCCCGGCGGTCGGCACAGCCCGAACACCCTGTTCGCCACGGCGGCGGCCCGCGACGGGATCGCTCTGCAGATCCCGGACGCGAGCCTCTACCACCGCCTTCTGCCCGCGCACTTCGTCAAGATCCACGGCCGTCGCGGGGTCAAGATCGGCGGACTTTGGTATGGCGGCGACGACCCCGTCCTGGGCGAGCTCAGGTTGTTTCCCTCCCCTCGCAGCGGCACGCACCGGGACAAATGGGTCGTGCACCGCGACCCCCCGCGACTGCCGGCAGGCGTTCATCGAGCTCGCCGGGCAGTGGCACACCCTGCCCTGGAACGGACTGCCCACCGGCGAGGACGTCCTTGCGTTCTCCGACGCGCGAGTCCAGCAGGTCCTGCGCGAGGCCGCCCGGGCCGGGCTGACGCCCCGCGACGACACCGAACTCCTGCCCGTCCTGCTCGACTTGATCGGCGCCCGCTCCCCGGTGGACTCCTGGCCGAGCCAGATGACCAAGGCCGAGCGGACCGAGCGGGCCCGCGAAGTCGCCCGCGCCAGGGCCGCCGAACGCGACCGGAGGGCCCCCGCCGGCCTGACGCCGCTGCCCGTTGCGCCGTGGCCGGCCGAGCTCGTCCGCCAGACCCAGCAGGCCGTCGACGCGGAACGGCGCCGCCGACGCGAGGCCGCGGTCGCCGCTCCGCTCGTCTCACCGCCCCGCCTCGGCGACGGCCTGCGCGAGCACTCGCTGTTCACGCTGCCCGACACCGACGACGAGGCCGGTTCCGTTTCTCAACCGGTACAGGAAGGACCGCAGTGACAGGCGAGATGGAGACGCTGCCGTTCGTCCTGACCGGCCCCGCACCGGCCCGCGACACCGCGGCCGGCTGGCAGCACTGGTGCCGCACCCGCAAGCTGTTCGTTCCGGCGCCGGTGATGGACCGCGCGGCCTTCGGGCTGCTGAGCCGGCGCAAGAAGATGCTGCACAACCTCCACCGCACGGCCACGCACGCGAACCTGCAGCTGCTGGCCACCCCGATGAGCCGGGCGGTGGAGAAACTCCTCAGCGGCCGCATCGAGACCAACGCCTTGAAGATCAAGCCCACCACCCGGGCCGGGGTGATGGTCTCCGGCGGCGGCTACCAGGGCAAGACCGAATGCGTCTGCGAGATCGCCGCCGCCTTCCAGGAACGGTGGCTCGCTCTCAACGACTACTTCAACCCCGACGCCCGCCCAGGCAGCCGTGACCTCCACATCCCGGTCGCCTACGTCCAGACCCCGGTGACCGCGAAGCCGAAGAGCACCTGCAAGGCGATCCTGAACTTCTTCGACGCGCCGCTCGGCCCCCGCATGGACCTGCCCGACCTGATCCGCCAGGTCGCGGCGTCCCTGCGGGACCACGGCACCAAGGTCCTGATCCTGGACTTTACCGACCGCTCGTAGTCCTGCCCGTGATGTCCGTCTGGGGCTGTGACCAGCACGTCCTGGGCTTGTTTACCGACCGTGTCCGGGACGTCTGTCATGTTCTGGAGTCGGTACGGAGGACAAGTGGTACGGCACGTCGTGGTCGGGGACTTGAGGGTCCAGCGGATCGAGCGGAAGGACGGGCGGCGGTCGTGGACGATCGTCTGGCCCGAGGGGACGCTGCACATGGAGGCGGACCGGTTCCTGCGTGAGCACGAGGGTTCGGGCACGCAGAAGACCTACGCGTACTACCTGGTGGACCACCTGCGGTGGCTGGAGCGCGAGTGCCTGGCCTTCGATACGGTCCAGCTGCGGGACCTGGAGCGGTACATGGGGATCGTCGGCGCCGAGGTGCGCATGCCGCTCGGGGAACCGTGGCGGGTGGGCAAGCGCCCTTACGGCCGTTCGGCGCTGTCGACTGCGGCGGCCTGCTTGAAGGGCTTCTACCTGCAGCAGGCTTCTCGCGGGATCAACGGCGAGCTCGGCAAGAAACTCGATCAGTCCCGGCTGCCGACGCGGGCGGACAAGCGCCGCTCGTTCCTCGGGCACGTGAAGAACACGCTGCCGACCAACCCGCTGGCGCCGAAGGGGCCGCACCGCCGGCACCCGAAGATGCTGCCGGAGGGGGCGAGGGAGAGGCTGCTGGGGACGGTGAATGCCGCCCGGGACCGGCTGGTCGTCGACTGGCTTGCCGACGGGGGCTTGCGGATCGGTGAGCTTTGCGGGCTGCACCTGGTCGATCTGCACCTGCGGGAGAACGCAGCCTGCGGTGAGTGCCGCACCCCGCATCTGCACGTCTGCCACCGGCCCGGCAACCCGAACCGGGCCGAGGCCAAGACCAAGCACTCCTGGCGGGTCGAGCGCGGGACGGTGACCGGTGGGTTGATCAAGCGGGTCAGCCCGGCGATGGTGCACTCCTACTTCGAGTACATGACGACCGAGTACCCGCGCGGCGGAGGGCACGGCATGCTCCTGGTCCAGCTGCACGGTGCCGATGCCGGGCAGCCGTGGGCGCCGGTCGGCGCCCGGCGGATGCTCGGCCGGGCCGGGAAACGCGCTGGTCTGGGGCTGGTGAAACCCCATGCCTTCCGGCACACCTTTACCTCCGCAGTTCTCGATGCCGCGGACGGCAACACGCTGATCGCCCGGGACGCCGGCGGCTGGGCCTCGGCCGCGATGGTTGATGAGGTCTACGGGCATGTCGATGTCCACGACCCGGTCTTCGACGCCGCGCTTCGCACGGTCTGGGGTGAGACGAAGTGACCGCGAACTCCCTGCTGCCCCTCTACACCGAACGACCCGACCGCGAGGGCCGGGACCGGCTGGAGATCCTCACCGCGCTGATCGGCGCCCCGTCCTTCGCTCCGCTCTTCCGCGAGACGCTCGTCAGGATTCCCCAGGACCATCCCGTCTACCAGTGGGGATGCGTCGTCGGCGCTTGCGAACGTGTCCGGTCCGGAGGGACGGACCTGTGCTCCAACCACTTTCAACAGTGGTCAAAGGCGCGGGAGTCGGGCGCGACCCAGGCGGAGTTCCTCACCACGGCACAGCCACTGTCCCGGGCCGAGTTCGAGCGCGAGGGTCCGTGCTTGATCTGCCCCGAGCGGCCGGCGGAGCCGCGGACCGACCTGCGGTTGTGCCGCTACCACTACAGCTCCTGGAAGTACTACGTCGCCCCGCGCGAATCCGGGGTGGACTTCGAGCAGTGGGTCGCTGAACAGGAGCCACGCGAGGGTTACGGTCACTGCGAGGCCATGGTCTGCCCCGGGCTGGCCGAGTCGCCGCTTGGTTTGTGCAGCTGGCACTGGCACCGCTACAAGCGCGACCACCGTCCCGGCGGAGCGGCCCTTCCGGCCAGCTGGTGGCAACGCCATGAGAGCCAGGGACGCCCCGTCCCCGTCTCCTGCACGGACGAGAACGCCTTGCGCACCTGGTGCGCGATGGTCGATCCCGCCCCGCGGCCGGGGCTGGTCAACCTGCGCGGTCTGCGGCCGCTGCTGCGAGCCGAGATCCAGTACACCCTGTTCGCCCACACCCAGCAGGACCGACACAGCATCTGGCGCCTGGAGTGGATCCAGAAACTCGTCAACCTCGCGCGAGAACGCGGCGCCGGCTCGCTGACCGACCTGGATCTGGACGACTTCCCGCGGTTTCACACCTCGATCGTGAAGAAGATGCTCCACTACCTGCGGCTTGTCTACTTCACCCCCGAGCAGACGCGGGACGCCGGGTTCCTTGAGACCGACCACTTCGGCATCTGCTCCCCCCACCGGGCCAGCCACATCGACCTGACCCGCATTACCCAGCGCTGGCTGCGTGACCTGCTCTGGGACTACATCGCCGAGTTGATCCGCTCGCCCCACCGCCCGCGCACCGCGGTGCCCATCGACGGCATCCGCCGGGCCTGCACCGAGCTGAGCGCGTTCATGGAGGTCGACGCCCCGGGCGGCGGCCACGACCCGGCCGCTCTGCGGGTGGAGCACATGCACCGCTTCATCGCCGACCAGCGCCATCGTGAACGCCACGGGATGCCCTCGTTGGTGATGAAAGGGCTCTACGGCAAGCTGTCGACGGTCACCTCCGTCACCCGCACCGACGTGTTCAACGGAGTCCGCAAGCTGCTGCGGAACGCGCTGGAGAACGGCACCGCTGAACGGCTCGGACTGGACCGCGAGTTCATCATCGCCATGCCGTTCGCCGGCGGCGAGCCGCTGCGGGCCCGGCGTCCCTTTCCCGACGAGGTCGCCCGAGCCCTGACCGAGGAGGCCAACCTCGCCCGGCTCGCAGAACAGTACGACCCCGATGACCAGGGGATGCGGGATGTCTGGGAGACCATCGTGCTGACCGGTCGCCGCGTGAACGAGGTCCTCAAGCTGCGCTGGAACTGCATCGGCCGCTACGGCGGCCTGCCGATGTTCTGGCACGACCAGACCAAGGTCGGCAACTACGACGCCGCGATACGTATCCCCGACCGGCTCTACGACCTCCTCGCCGAACGGCAGCGCAAGACCCTGGACCGCTTCGTCGCCCGGCACGGACGCCGCCCCACCAGTGCCGAACGCACCCAACTCGCCCTGTTCACCAGCAAGGTCCGCAACCCCGACGGCTCCACCGCCCTGTCCTACCAGTGGTTCCACCGGCGGTTCAAGGAATGGATCACTGAACTCGACCTCGGCCACCACGTCCCCCACCAGGCTCGCCACACTCTGGCCACCAGCCTGCTTCGGGCCGGAGCAAGCCTCACCCACATCCGCCGTTACCTCGGCCAGGTCTCCGACCGTATGGCCGAGCACTACGTCCACTTGACCAGCGAAGACTTGGAGAACGTCCTCCAGCACGTCTGGGTCACCGGCCCCGGCACCGCCCAACCCGGCGAACTCCTCGCCGGGGAGACCACCCCGCTCACCCGCGAGCAGGCCCAGGCCCTCGCCATCGACCTCGCCCGCCGCAGCACCCCCGCCGAGGGCGGATTCTGCACCTTCCAGCCCGTCGTCGACGGTGGAGCCTGCCCCTGGAACCTCGACTGCCACAACTGCGACAAGTTCGTCCTCTCCGGCGCCGATCTCCTCTACTGGCGGCGCAAGCGCGAACAGTGGCGACTGCTGGCCGAGGGCGCCCCGGACGACGCGACCGCCGACTACCTGCACCGCCACTTCGAGCCCACCGCCCGCGCCATCGACGGCCTGGAGAAGGCCCTGGCCGGCCTCGGCCTCCTCGACGACGCCCTCGCCCTGGACCTGCGCAAACCCCAGGACTACTTCCACCGCGTGTGGTCCACGGCCTTCCGCGCTGCCGACCTCGCCGACGCCGGCAGCGACGAGGAGGTCGAGTACAGCAATACGTGCACAACCGGCGGCGACGATCTCGAACAGGACATCGCATGAACTCCGCAACCGTCCCTGAGCCCCGCACCGCAGCGGCCTTGGCGGCCCGCCGCCGCAAGACCGAGATCGCTCTCCAGCGCGTCCATGAGGCCATCACCCGCCTCCGGCGCGAGGGGGCCCAGGTCAGCGTCGCCGCCGTCGCCCGCCGCGCGGACGTCTCCCGCACCTTCCTCTACGACAACGCCGAGGCCAGAGCCGCGGTCGCCACGGCGATGGCCGACGCCGGCGAGCGCCGATCCCGGACCCTCGCCGAGCAGGACGACGAGCGCGAGGCGACTTGGCGCGAACGCGCCCTAAACGCTGAGGACGCCCTCAAGGCTGCCCACGCCGAGATCCTCACCCAGCGCACCCGCATCGGTGAACTCATCGGCCAGATAAGGGACTTGCAAGCCGAGTGGACCGAGGAAGCCATCCAGCGGATCACCACCGAGAACACCACCCTCAAACAAAAGGTCCGCCAGCTGACCGCTGACAACCGCACCCTCGACGAGCGGCTCAAAGCCGCCCGCTCCAACCTCCGCTTCCAGGACCGACGCGTCGCCGACCTCGAAGCCCAGATCACCAACCCCTCACAGGGAGTTCAGCAGTGACGCGATAGCTCCGGGAAACGCGCCTGACGGCACGACCCGGTCCGGAGAGTCCGGCCGCCTTCAACGGCCGGACTCCCGGGCTGCCACCATGGAGCGTCGACGGATTGTCGACGGTGAGAGCAGTACTCGGCCAGCCGAGGCCGAGGCGGGGGAACGTCCCGACCTCTGCCAGCCTCAGGCCGAGGCTGCGGCGACGCAGAACTCGTTGCCCTCCGGGTCGGTCATCACAACGTGATGACCGACGAACTCCTGTTGGACGGCCCCGCCCGCCTTCACCAGCCGCTCAGACTCGGCCTTGATCCGTGCCCACCGCTCACCGGCACTGCCGTGCCCCGGCACCCGAACGTCGATATGAAGCCGGTTCTTCGCCGTCTTCGGTTCGGGGACCTTGAGGATGGAGAGACGAGGGCCGACGCCGTCGGGATCGCAGAGCCATGCCCCGTCGTCCTCGGAGTCGTCCTCCGGCAGGTCAAACTGCGCGAGCCACTCCTCGCGGGTCTTGAAGGGAGCAGGCGGCGGCTCGTCGATATAGCCCAGTGCCGTCTTCCAGAAACCGGCGAGGAGTTGTGCGTTCGCGCAATCGAGGGTCAGATCGATTTTGGCTGCCATGGCAGGACCGTACTGCACACCTCTGACAGCTACCGCCGTCACCAGTGCTCGTGATCTCCCGGAGAACGTTGACCGACCGTCGTGGACATGTAGTCTATACATCGTCGCAGTTCAGAGCCGGTTCACGAGCTCCTGCGGTCGGTAAACTGGACGACATCACGAGGCTTCGCATGCACAGGGCCGACGACCAGGACACCCTCGACCTGATCCGCGCGTTCATGAGCATGAACGTCACCCTGGTCCTGGTCGGCGTCGACATCCCGGGCTCCGGACTGCTGCGCGAAGGGCGCCACGACCCGGCCACCGGCCAGTGGCGGCTCCGGCCCTCCAGGCACGCCAAAGCCCACGGGCTGGAGGCCACTCAGACCGAACGGCGTTTCGACCTGATCGAGCTGGACCGCTTCCACTACAGCACCGCGCCTCAGATCACCGCCTGTGTCCAGCACCTGCACGGCGTCCAGAGCGGCCTTCGGCTCCTGGACGCGGTCCCCGGCATGCTCACCGAGGGCACGATGCCCGAGTACCTCTACCACCGCACCAACGGTGTCGTCGGCCTTCTGGAACGGCTGATCGAAGACGGCTGCCGCGAGGCCATCGACTCCGGCCGCGAACGCCTGGACGAAGAACTCCTCGAGGGCATCGCCATCGACCTGCGCGACAGCGACCGGCGCGACGCTGGCGCCGGTGAAGTCCCCGCCGTCCCGGAAAAACCCGCCCCGCGCAAGCCCCGCCGCGGCCGCAACACCGTCTTCGACGACCGCGGCCCCCTCGGCACAGCCCAGGAGAGCGCCCGATGATCACCCCGCTGCCCCGGAGCCTGGACCCGCTGCCCGGCGAACTGCTGGCCGGCTACGTGATGCGGCTCGCCCACCGCCCGCACCGCCCTCTCCCTCGAACTGCCGGCCCCGCGGATGAACGACTTCCAGACCGCCCCCCGCCTCACCGCAGCCGAGGCCACGGCCCTGACCCTGCTGCCGCTCGCACCCCGCTACCCACCCATCGCCCAGAGCCTCGATGTCGTCCGCGCCGGCAAGCGCATCCCCGCGCTGGACTGGCTCTTCCCCGCAGCGGCCCGCTACTGCCCCGACTGCCTCGCCGGCGACGGGACGCCGCTGCAGACGGACCACGGCGGCCCCTGGAAGACCGACTGGAGACTGCCCGTCATCTTCGCCTGCGAGTACCACCAGCGCTTCCTCGAACACCTCTGTCCTGAATGCCAGCGACCGCTCACCGACCGCCCCGGACAGCTCATCGCCCGCCCGACCATCGCGGGACTCCACCCCGCCCAGTGCCGAGCACCCCTCGCTCACGAGTCCCGCCGCACACAACGGACGGCCCAACTCTGCGGAGCCCGCCTCGACCAGCAGCCGCCCGGACCAGCAGAACCCTTGCCCGAGGCACTCTCCACACTGCAGAAGAAGATCACCGCCATGCTCAGCCCGAACACCCCGGCGGCGACGGCCAGCCAGTACTTCACCGATCTCCAGATGGTCAGCGGGCTCGTCATGATCACCTGGCCGAAGGCCCGGCCCACCGCACAGAACGTCGACAGCCACCGCACCGATCAGGTTCTGGCCGCCCGCCAGGACACCTCGCACTCCCTGCATGTCAGCACGCCGCCCCAGGACGCCCGGGCCTGCGCAAGCGTCCTCCTCGCCGCCGACGCCATCCTGTCGGCCACCGACCTGCGATCTGCGCTGGCCCCACTCGCACCAGTCGAGAACCGCACCCGCAGCGACATGGCCCCGAAACGTCACCGCAGCTGGGATACCGCATTCCGTCGCTATCGGGGCGACTGTTCCGAAAGGTTCCAGAACGCCGCCGAATACCTGGTCTCCACGCACCGACGAAGCGGCAGGGGCGGCAGCCGGCTGCCCCAACGCGGCCTCGACTACGGCCCCCAGCACGTTCCGGCGTTCCTCCCCCTGGAGTGGGCCGAACGCCACCTCAGCGACTTCACCGTCGCCTTCAGCATGCCGGTCCTGCGGCGCACAACCTCCGCCTTCCTCATCCGACGAGCCCTCGGCAAGACCATCGTCGACGCCGCCGAGTTCCTCGGACTCGGCATCGACGGGAAGGGTCTGGGCGGGCCCATCGCCAGATGGGCCCGCCGGCAGGGCACCCCGGAGGCATACGAACGAGCCCTGGACGCGATCGCCGCAGAGCTCGCCTCCTCACCGCTGATCGACTACCGGCACCGACGCACTCTTCTCGCCGACTGGGCGCTGCCACCAGACGCATGGCACCAGATCGCCGACCAGCTGAAACGCCAACCCACGAGCCCCCGCTACATCTCCGACGACCGCGTACGCCTCGCCGCCACGGCCCACATCTGGACCCAAGTCACTCACGGCGAAACCCAATTCGCCCCACAACCGGCCGAAGCCCGAAACGACCCCGAGCTCGACGCTGCATGGAGCCAGGACCGGTTCACCATCGGTCACTGGCTCCGGCAGAACAAGGTGCCCCTCTACCAGCAGATGAAGCCGCTTCTCGACGCCTACGCCGCCCAGCTCACCCGAGCCGTCGACGCCGCCCGCTCAACTCGCCAACTCGCACGCTCACTCGCCAACTGAAGCGCTCAGTCACAGGAACCGGGCGGCCGTACGCTGCATGGATTGCATAAACGTGCAGGGAAACGTATACTCATGCCATCTAGGAGGAGGTTCCATGACGGTACGTGCGGCGGTGGCCGGAGCGAGCGGATACGCGGGCGGAGAGCTCCTGCGGCTGCTCTTGGCGCACCCCGGGGTCGAGATCGGCGCGCTGACCGGGAACTCCAATGCCGGTCAGCGGCTCGGCGTGCTGCAGCCGCATCTGCTGCCCCTCGCCGACCGCGTGCTGGAGGAGACCACAGCCGGGGTCCTGGCCGGGCACGAGGTGGTCTTCCTCGCCCTGCCCCACGGGCAGTCCGCCGCTGTCGCCGAGCGGCTCGGCCCCGATGTGCTCGTGATCGACATGGGTGCCGACTTCCGCCTCAAGGACGCGTCCGACTGGGAGACGTTCTACGGTTCCCCGCACGCCGGGACCTGGCCCTACGGCCTCCCCGAACTGCCGGGTGCCCGCGCTGCGCTGGAGGGGTCCAAGCGCATCGCGGTACCCGGTTGCTATCCGACCGCCGCCACGCTCGCGCTCTTCCCCGCATATGCCGCCCATCTCGCAGAGAACGAGGCGGTGATCGTCGCCGCCTCCGGCACCTCGGGCGCCGGCAAGGCGCCCAAGCCGCATCTGCTCGGCAGCGAGGTCATGGGCTCCATGACCCCCTACGGCGTCGGTGGCGTGCACCGGCACACCCCCGAGATGATCCAGAACCTCGGCGCGGTCGCAGGGCGGCCCGTCTCCGTCTCCTTCACGCCCACCCTCGCGCCGATGCCCCGCGGCATCCTGGCCACCTGCAGCGCGAAGGCGAAGCCCGGCGTCACCGCCGAGTCCGTCCGCGCCGCCTACGAGAAGGCCTTCGCCGACGAGCCCTTCGTGCACCTGCTCCCCGAGGGGCAGTGGCCCGCCACCGCGTCGGTCTACGGTTCCAACGCCGTTCAGGTGCAGGTCGCCCACGACGCCGCCGCGCACCGCATCATCGCGATCAGCGCCA
This sequence comes from Streptomyces caeni, assembly GCF_042678285.1. NCBI lineage: Bacteria > Bacillati > Actinomycetota > Actinomycetes > Kitasatosporales > Streptomycetaceae > Streptomyces > Streptomyces caeni. The sequence continues at coordinate 23,396 of NZ_JBHUDX010000088.1, read as the reverse complement.
TCGACAACCTGGCCAAGGGCACCGCGGGCGGTGCCGTCCAGAGCATGAACATCGCTCTCGGGCTCCCCGAGGAGCTCGGACTTTCCACGATCGGAGTCGCACCGTGAGTGTCACGGCAGCAAGGGGGTTCCGGGCCGCGGGCATCGCCGCCGGGATCAAGCAGAACGGCAACCCGGACCTGGCCCTCGTGGTCAACGACGGGCCCCGCCGTGCCGCCGCGGGCGTCTTCACCTCCAACCGTGTCAAGGCCGCGCCGGTGCTGTGGTCCGAGCAGGTCCTCAGGACCGGCCGGCTCTCCGCCGTGGTCCTCAACTCCGGGGGTGCCAACGCCTGTACGGGACCCAAGGGATTCCAGGACACCCACGCCACCGCCGAGAAGGCCGCCGACGTCCTGGGCCTCGGCCCCATCGAGGTCGCCGTCTGCTCCACCGGCCTCATCGGCGTCCTGCTGCCCATGGACAAACTGCTCCCGGGGATCGGGACGGCCGCCGCCCAGCTGTCCGAGCACGGCGGTGAGAAGGCCGCCATCGCCATCAAGACCACCGACACCGTCCACAAGACGTCCGTCGTCACGAAGGACGGCTGGACCGTCGGCGGCATGGCCAAGGGAGCCGGCATGCTCGCGCCGGGCCTGGCCACCATGCTCGTCGTCCTCACCACGGACGCCGACGCCGACAGCGAGACGCTGGACCGGGCCCTGCGCGCCGCCACCGGGGTCACCTTCGACCGCGTCGACTCCGACGGCTGCATGTCCACCAACGACACCGTCCTGCTGCTCGCCTCGGGTTCCGCCGGCGTCGCGCCCCCCTACGAGGAGTTCGCCGAGGCCGTGCGGGCCGTCTGCGCCGACCTCGCCCGGCAGCTCATCGGCGACGCCGAGGGGGCCGGCAAGGACATCAAGGTCGAGGTGATCAACGCCGCGACCGAGGACGACGCCGTCGAGGTGGGCCGGTCCATCGCCCGCAACAACCTCCTCAAGTGCGCGATCCACGGCGAGGACCCCAACTGGGGCCGGGTGCTCTCCGCCATCGGCACCACGTCCGCGGCCTTCGAGCCGGACCAGCTCAACGTCGCCATCAACGGCGTCTGGGTCTGCAAGAACGGCTCGGTCGGCGACGACCGCGACCTCGTCGACATGCGCTACCGCGAGGTTCACATCGTCGCGGACCTCGCGGCAGGCCATGAGTCTGCGACGATCTGGACCAACGACCTCACGGCCGACTATGTCCACGAGAACAGCGCCTACTCGTCTTGACGTGCCCGCTTGGCTGTCGAGGGTCCTCGTCGTCGCCGACGAGGGTTCCTGTTTCACGGGCGACCGCTCACCCCGGACACGTCCGGGACGAGTCTCACATCGCCTCCGCAGGCCAACACCGCCCGCCCGGCGGCTTGACCTAAAATCTTTCCGAAAGTCGGCTATGACGGTCAATCACTCAGAAGAGCGAAAGTCTTCGACGCGCAAGCACACCGCACAGCCCAAGGCCCGGATCCTCATCGAGGCACTGCCCTGGCTGACCCGGCACCACGGCAGGACCGTCGTCATCAAGTTCGGCGGCAACGCCATGGTGAACGAGGAGCTGAAGGCCGCCTTCGCCCAGGACGTGGTCTTCCTGCGGCACGCAGGTCTGCGGCCCGTCGTCGTGCACGGCGGCGGGCCGCAGATCAGCGCCGCCCTCGACCGGCACGGCATCGTCAGCGAGTTCAAGGCGGGCCTGCGCGTCACCACGGAGGAGGCCATGGACGTCGTCCGCATGGTGCTCGCCGGGCAGGTGCAGCGCGAGCTGGTCGGACTGCTCAACCGGCACGGGCCGCTCGCCGTCGGCCTCACCGGCGAGGACGCGCACACCATGACCGCGATCAGGCACCGGCCCGAGATCGACGGCGAGCTCGTCGACATCGGGCGGGTGGGCGAGATCACCGGGATCGACACGGGCGCGATCGAGGCCCTGCTCGCCGACGGCCGTATCCCGGTCGTCTCGTCGATCGCCCGCAGCCAGGACGACGGGCACGTCTACAACGTCAACGCCGACACGGCGGCCGCGGCACTCGCCGCGGCACTGGGCGCCGAAACCCTCATGGTCCTCACGGACGTCGAGGGCCTCTACGAGGACTGGCCGAACAGCGACGAGGTGATCAGCCGCCTCACCGCATCCCAACTGGAAAACCTGCTGCCGGAGTTGTCCTCCGGCATGGTGCCGAAGATGGAGGGCTGCCTGTACGCCGTGCGCAACGGCGTGCGCACCGCCCGTGTCATCGACGGCCGGGTCCAGCACTCGATCCTGCTGGAGATCTTCACCGACGAGGGCATCGGCACCATGGTCGTGCCCGACGAGAGCGATCAGGCGAACAAGGGGGACGCTGTATGACCGCCAACGAGGAGCTCACCCGGCGGTGGCAGGGCGCGCTCATGAACAACTACGGCACCCCGCGGCTGCCCCTGGTGCGGGGCGAGGGCGCCCGGCTGTGGGCCGCCGACGGCACGGAGTACGTCGACTTCGTCGGCGGCATCGCCGTCAACGCGCTCGGCCACGCCCACCCCGCGGTCGTCGAGGCCGTCAGCCGGCAGATCGCCTCCCTCGGCCATGTCTCCAACCTGTTCATCGCGCAGCCGCCCGTCGCCCTCGCCGAGCGGCTGCTCCAGCTCTTCGGCCGGGAGGGCAGGGTCTACTTCTGCAACTCCGGGGCCGAGGCCAACGAGGGCGCTTTCAAGATCGGCCGGCTGACCGGGCGCACCCACATGGTCGCCACCGCGGGCGGCTTCCACGGCCGCACCATGGGCGCCCTCGCCCTCACCGGCCAGCCCGGCAAGCAGGCGCCGTTCCGGCCGCTGCCCGGCGACGTCACGCACGTCCCCTACGGTGACGCCCAGGCGCTGGCCGCCGCGGTGACCGAGGACACCGCGCTCGTGGTCATCGAGCCGATCCAGGGCGAGAACGGCGTCGTCGTGCCGCCCCCCGGTTACCTGAAGGCGGCCCGCGCGATCACCGCCGCCACCGGGGCGCTGCTCGTCCTCGACGAGGTGCAGACCGGAATCGGCCGCACCGGGCACTGGTTCGAGTACCAGGCCCACGAGGGCGTCCTGCCGGACGTGGTCACGCTCGCCAAGGGCCTCGGCGGGGGCCTGCCGCTGGGTGCCACCGTCGCCTTCGGACGGGCGGCGGACCTGCTCCGGCCCGGTCAGCACGGCACGACCTTCGGCGGCAACCCCGTCGCGTGCGCCGCCGGGCTCGCCGTCCTCGACACCATCGCGGCCGACGGCCTCCTGGAGAACGTGAAGCGGCAGAGCGAGAAGCTGCGGGACGGAATCGAGGGCGCGGGCACCGGTTTCCGGCACCCGCTGGTCGACCATGTCCGGGGCGCGGGCCTCCTCCTGGGTATCGTGCTCACCGAGCCGCTGGCGCAGCAGGTGCAGCAAGCGGCTCAGGACGCCGGTTTCCTGGTGAACGCGCCCGCCCCGAACGTCGTACGGCTCATGCCACCGCTGACCCTCGGCGACGACGAGGTGGAGGCGTTCCTCCGGGCGCTTCCCGGTGTCTTCGACGCAGTGAGCGGGGACGGACGATCCGGAGAATGAGACGACGATGAGTCAGGCGCAGGACCACGAGCAGGCGGGGCCCTCCGTGCCGCAGACCCGCACCGCACGCCACCGCCGGATCGTGGACATCCTCAACCGGCAACCGGTGCGCTCGCAGAGCCAGTTGGCGAAGCTCCTCGCCGACGACGGGCTGAGCGTCACCCAGGCGACGCTCTCCCGGGACCTGGACGAGCTGAACGCGGTGAAGATCCGCAACACCGACGGCGACCTGATCTACGCGGTACCGAGCGAGGGCGGCTTCCGCACCCCGCGCGCGCCGCTGGGCGAGTCGGCCAAGGAGGAGCGGATGCGGCGCCTGTCCCAGGAGCTGCTGATCTCCGCGGAGGCGTCCGCGAACCTCGTGGTCCTGCGGACACCCCCGGGCGCGGCGCAGTTCCTCGCCTCGGCCATCGACCAGGCGGAGCTGCACGACATCCTCGGCACCATCGCCGGCGACGACACCCTCCTGCTGATCAGCCGCGACCCGAGTGGCGGCCAGGCCCTGGCGGACCACCTGCTGCGGCTGGCGCAGAACACCCACTGAGCACGCCACCGGCGCATCCGGCGGCCCACGACGGCCCACGACGGCACACGACGGCACACGACGGCACACGACGGCACACGAGAAGGGCGTACCGCCTCCGGTACGCCCCACGCCCTCCTCGCACGCGTCAGCCCAGCCGCGCCGCCAGCCCTCCCGTGCACCGAACCTCGTCGCCCGCCGTGATCAGCAGGGCCTCGGCGTCCGGCAGCGACTCCAGCCACGCCAGGGCCTGCCGCGAGCCCATCGCGAAGGCCGCCGTCGCCCAGATGTCGGCCCAGGTCAGCCGGGGAGCCACCACGGTCACGGCGACCAGGTCGGTGACCGCGGGCCTGCCGGTGCGCGGGTCCACAATGTGCGCGCCGCGCTCCGCGGTCCCGGACGTGGCCACGGCCAGCTCGTCGGCGCCGGCCGCGGAGACCACCGCCGCCAGCGCGCCGGGGCGCAGCGGATCCGACACACCCACCCGCCAGGGGCGGTGCGGGCCGGGCACGCCGAACATCTGCACGTCCCCGCCGCCGTTGACACTGACCCCGCTCACTCCGGTGGCGGCCAGGTGCCGGGCCGCCCGCTCGGCGGCCCAGCCCTTGACGATCCCGGTCGGGTCGATCCGTCCCGCGTAGCGCGTGCTGAACCAGCCGTCGCTGACCCGCTCGGCCTCCTCGCCGAGCGCGAGCACCCCGGCGACCTCCGGATCGCAGTCCCCGACGGTCAGCTCGCCGCGGGCGAGCCGTGAGATCTGGCTGTCCTCCCGGTAGGTGCTGAACACCTCGTTCACCCGGTGGAGTCCGGCGACCGCCTCCTCCAGCGCGGTCCGCACGGCCTCAGGCTCGCCGCCGCGCACGTCGAAGGAGAAGACGGTGCCCATCACCTCCTCCGCGTGGCGCAGCGCGGGCGGTGCCTCGGCGGGATCGGTCATGTGCCCGACCACTCAGCCACCGGCCTTGTCCAGGGCGGACTGCAGGGACTGCTTGTACCCGGCGCTGGTATAGGTCGCGCCGGAGACCGCGTCGATGTTCGCACTCTGCGCGCTCACCGCCTCCTGGTTGAGCTTGGGTACGGCCATGGCGGTCACCTGGCCGCTGTGGCCGCCCTTGGGCGCCTGCACCGCCTCGGCCCCGGTGACCTTGCCTCCGCTGAGGGTGACCCGGACCTGGACGCTGCCGTACTGCGTCTGCGCCGCGTCACCCATGACCGTACGCGCCTGGGCCGACGCCCCGGAACCGTCGGCCGACCCGGACGTACCGCTGCCGGTGGACGCGGCCCTCGCCTTGTCGATCGCCGACTGCAGTGAGCGCCGGTAACCCCGGCTGGTGTAGGTGGCGCCGGAGACCGCGTCGATGTTCGCACTCTGCGCGCTCACCGCCTCCTGGTTGAGTCTGGGCACGGCCATGGCGGTCTTCTGGCCGCTGAGTCCACCGGAGGGTGCCTGCACCGCCTCGGCCCCGGTGATCCTGCCGCCGCTGACGGTGAGGCGGACCTGCACGGGGCCGTACTCCGTCTTCTCCACGTCGCCGGTGACGGTCCGCGTGCCCGTCTGCTGCCCGCTGCCGCCCTGCGGTGACTCCTGCCCCGCCGCCGTCTGCTGCGGTGCGGCTCCGCCCGCCGCCTGCGCCGAGGCCGGGCCGGAGCCCGGCTTCAGCGACAGCAGCAGCACGATGCCGGACACGGTGGCGGCGGTGGCGAGCACGGCACGTCGTATGGGGTGGCTCTTCCTCATCGCTCCTGAGCTCCTGATGTCCCGTCGCTCACATCTCGAACGACTCGTGATGGATGCGGCGGGCGGGGACCCCCGCGCCGCGCAGTGCTTCGTACACCTGCTGCGCGAAGCCGGGCGGACCGCACATGAAGACGTCGTGACGGTCGATGTCCGGCAGCTTCCGGCGCAGGGTCTCCGGTGAGATGTCCGGGCGTTCCCCGTCGGGGCTGTTGACCGCGTACATCAGCCGCGCGCCCCGCTCCTCGGCTATCTGGGCGAGTTCGTCCCACAGGGCCAGGTCCTGGGTGCTGTTGGCCCGGTACAGCAGCGTGAGGTCGCCCGCGGCACCGGGCAGCGTCTCGAACAGGGCCCGCATCGGCGTGATGCCGACGCCGCCGGCCACCAGCAGCACCTTGCCCCGGCGGCGCCGGTCCGCGGTGAGCGCCCCGTACGGGCCCTCCGCCCACACCCGGGTGCCGGGCCTGAGGTCCCGCAGCGCAAAGCTGTGGTCGCCGATCGCCTTCACCGTGATGCGCAGCATGTTGGGGCGCGGCGCCGCCGACAGCGAGTACGGGTGCGAGCTGAACCGCATGCCGGGCGCGAGGAAGCGCCAGCGGAAGAACTGCCCGGCCTCCGCGCCCATCCGGTGCAGCCTCCGCCCGCTCATCAGCACCGAGACGACCCCCGGGGCCTCCTCGACGACCGCCTCGACCCGCAACCGGTGACGCAGGTTCAGCCTGATCGGCGTGATGATCCGGTACCAGACCAGCAGCGCGGTCACCGATCCGTACAGCGCGTACCAGGCGGTCTTCGCCTCGGGCTGGACCGCGAACTCGTTGCCCGTCGACAGCTGGTGCCAGAACGAGAGGTAGGTCGCCGCGTAGGTGAGCAGATGGACGTGGTACCAGAGGTCGTAGGAGATCCTGCGGCGCACCGGCCCGATCGAGAGCAGCCCGATGAGCACCAGCAGTCCCGTGCCGACGGTCGCCTTGCCCACGTCCGGCAGCTGGCCGACCGAGTCGACGGTCTGCTGCACGATCCCGCCGAGCCCTTTGCCGCTCTGCAGGGCGTAGCCCCACATCGTCAGGAGGAGATGGGCGAGGACCAGGCAGATCGTGTACCGGCCGGTCATCGCGTGCCAGCGCGCGACACGGTCGGAGCCGACCCGGCGTTCCAGCGCGGGCACCCGCGCCATCTGCAGCACGACCAGCGCCATCAGATAGCCGGCGAGCAGGCCGGTGATCCGTCCCGCGTTGAGGATCCTGCTGGTGTCGTCCGCGACGGACGGGGTGTTCATCCACCACAGCCACAGCACGCCCGCCGCGCCCGCCCAGACGGCGAGCAGCAGCGGGACGGCGTGGGAGCGGCGTGGGCGGATGGCGCGCATCGTCTGGCGCCGTGCGGCGCGGCCACCGGCGATCGTGGACACGGTGTCCTCCGTGTTCCTGCGTGGGACGGGACGAGGCCAGTGGCCCCCTTGGCCCACAGGTACGTGCCGGAGGCCGCGCGCGTTCAACCCCTCGCGGAGTCCAGCGCCGACTGCAGCGACTGCTGGTAGCCCTGGCTGGTGTAGGAGGCCCCGGAGACCGCGTCGATCTGGGCGCTCTGCGCGGCCAGCGCCTCCCGGTTGAGCTGCGGGACGGCGTAGCCGTTGATCTCCTGGTCCCTCGGGTTGTCCTGCGGGTAGGTGACCGCCGTGACGTCGGTGAGCCTGCCGTTCTCCAGCGTGATCCGGACCTGGACGGGGCCGTAGCGGGTGTCGACCGAGTCGCCGGTGACGGTCTTGGTGCCGGTCGAGGTGGATCCGCCCGTCCCACCGGAACCGCCCGACCCGCCCGATGTACCCGCGCTGCTCGACGGGGCGGGCACCGCCACGGCGATGCCGGGCGTGGAGTGAGGCTTCATCGACAGCAGCAGCACCATCCCGGTGACGGTGGCGGCGCTCGCCAGCACGATGCGGCGCAGCGGGCTCTTCCTCTTCAACGCGTGCATGACGGCCTCACAGCTCGAACGACTCGTGGTGGATGCGGTGGTCGGGAACGCCCGCCGCGTGCAGCGCCTCGTACATCTCCTCGGCGAATCCGTGCGGGCCGCACAGATAGACGTCGTGGGAGGCGAGGTCCGGCACGGAGGCGTGCAGCCGGGCGGGCGTGACGCGCGGGCGCGAACCGTCCGCACCGTTGAGGGCGTACAGCACCCGGGCGCCGCGCCAGCGGGCCACCGCCTCCAGTTCGGCGCCCAGCGCCAGGTCCTGGGCCGTGCGCGCCCGGTACAGCAGCGTGACCTCGCCCGGCAGCGTCTCGAACAGGGCGCGCATCGGGGTGATCCCCACGCCGCCCGCGATCAGCAGTGACTTGCCGGTGCTCCCCCGGTCCGCGGTCAGCGACCCGTACGGGCCCTCCGCCCACACCCGGGTGCCCGGACGCAGCAGCGCCACCGACGTGCTGTGGTCGCCGAGCGACTTGACGGTGATGCGCAGCACGTCACGGCGCGGCGGCGCCGACAGCGAGTACGGCGTGGACGTCCAGCGCAGGCCGTCCGCGAGGAACCGCCAGCGGAAGAACTGCCCCGGCTCGGCCCCCATCTCGTCCAGGTACCGCCCGCGCATGACCACCGACCACACGCCCGGCGCCTCCTGGTGCACCGACTTCACCCGCAGCCGGTGGCGCATGTTCAGACGCACCGGGGCGAGGATCCGGAACCACACCACGAGGCCCGCGACCCCCAGGTACAGCGCGTACCAGACGGCCGTCGCGAAGGCGTTCCCGACGAACTCCGCGCCCAGCGCGAGCTGGTGCCCGAAGGCGAGGAAGACCGCGCCGTACGTCAGGAGGTGCACGTAGTACCAGAACTCGTGGGTGACCCGGCGGCGGACGGCGCGCGCCGAGGTGATCCCGACGGCCAGGAGGACGAGGGTGCCGAGGGTGGCCTTGAGCATCTCCGGGTAGTCCAGCACCACCGTCACCGCCTCGTGCACGATCGAGGCGCGGTCCTGGGCGGCGTACCCGGCCAGGATCAGCACGATGTGGGCGACCAGCAGGGAGACCGTGTACCTGCCCGCCATCGCGTGCCAGCGCGCCACCCGGTCCGAGCCGATCCGCCGCTCCAGCAGCGGCACGCGGGCCATCAGCCCGACCAGCACGGCGCAGGCGTATCCGCACAGCAGCCCGGAGATCCGCCCGGCCCCGGTCAGCCAGCCGGCCGTGCCCACCACGGAGCCGGTGTTCTGCCACCACAGGGCCACCACGGCGGCGGCTCCGGCCCACAGCAGGGCCAGCAGCGGACCTGCCGGGGAGTGCCTGACGATCGGCGGCACTGGCGGCGCCTGCTGCTGGTACACCGTGGTCATGAACCGTTCCTTTCGGGCATCGAGGCGAGGCCGCAACTGTGCAGCCGGAACCTCTGAGGCGGCTCTGAGGAACCTGAGCGTGATCTGAAAGGGTCGGGGGAGCGGGGCCCTGCGCTGGGAACTCCCGGCGGCCGCCGCCCGTCACTCATAGGGAACTCAGAGCGTCCGGTGTCGTCGGCCGCTCGCGCGAGGGGGGATCCTGGTAACCGCCATGAACACACCCCGCTCGGGCCGCCCCGGCCACCCCGCCCTCTCCCGCCCCGACGGCACACGCCTGCGCGTCCTCGTCGTCGACGACGACCCGGACCTCGCCGAGGTGCTGTCCGGGGCCCTGCGCTACGAGGGGTGGGAGGTACGCACGGCCGGCGACGGCGCCACGGCCGTCGCCGAGGCCCGTGATCTGATGCCCGATGCCGTCGTCCTGGACGTGATGCTCCCGGACACCGACGGCTTCGAGGTGCTGCGCGGCCTGCACACCGTGCAGCCGGAGGTCTGTGTGCTCTTCCTCACGGCGCGGGACGCCGTCGAGGACCGCATCGCCGGGATCACGGCGGGCGGCGACGACTATGTGACGAAGCCGTTCAGCCTGGAGGAGGTCGTCGCCCGGCTGCGCGGTCTGCTGCGGCGGGCCGGCATGGCCCGGCAGATGGAGGAGGGGCCCCGGCTGAGCGTGGGCGACCTGGTCATGGACGAGGAGGCGCGCGAGGTGACCCGGGCCGGCGAGCTGATCGAGCTGTCGCCCACCGAGTTCGAGCTGCTGCGCTTCCTGATGCGCAACCCGCGGCGCGTCCTGAGCAAGGCGCAGATCCTCGACCGGGTGTGGTCCTACGACTTCGGCGGCCAGGCCCATGTCGTCGAGCTGTACATCTCGTATCTGCGCAAGAAGGTGGACGCGGGCCGCGAACCCATGATCCACACTGTGCGCGGGGCCGGCTACGTGCTCAAGCCGGTGGCCCGGTGAGGGCGGGGCCGCGGGGCGCGGCACGATGGGCGTGGCGGCTGCCCCGGCCGCGCACGCTGCGGGCCCGGCTCACCGCCGGGCTCGTCGTGCTGCTCGCCCTCAGCTGCGCCGCGGTCGGCCTCGCCGCCGTGATCGAGCTGAACGGCTTCCTCACCGGCCGGCTGGACCAGCAGCTGCGCGACGTAGGCCCGAAGTTCGCGGCGAGTCTGGAGCACGGCCTCAGGCCCTCCGACCACGACGGCGACGAGCACGCCGATACCCGCAGGCAGTCCACCGGCACCTTCGGCGCCCGGCTGGCCGCGGGCACCGTCACCAACGCGGCGGTGGTGCGCGCCGGCAGCGACGCCACCAAGCTGACCACCCCGCTGGACCCCGAGGACAAGCGCCGGCTCGCCAGGGTGCCCGTGGACGGCCGGGGCCACAGCATCCGGCTGCGCCACCTCGGCGAGTACCGGGTGATCGCGACGGCCGGTCTGGACGGCGACGTCCTGGTCACCGGGCTGCCGCTGGAGCCGGTGGAGTCCGCGGTGCACCGGCTGGAACTGGTCTCGGCCGTCGTGTTCGGCGTGGCCCTCGCCGCCACCGGTGTCGCGGGCGCCGTCTGGGTGCGGTTGTCCCTGCGGCCGCTCAGCCGTGTCGCCGCGACGGCCACCCGGGTCAGTGAGCTCCCCCTGGCCAGCGGCGAGGTCGCGCTGCCGCAACGCGCCCCGGAGAACGACCCGGGCAGCGAGGTGGACCGGGTCGACGCCGCGTTCAACCGCATGCTCGGCCATGTCGAGGACGCGCTGACCAAGCGGCACGCCAGCGAGGAGCGGCTGCGCAGCTTCGCCGCCGACGCCAGCCACGAGCTGCGCACCCCGGTCGCCTCGGTCCGCGGCCACGCCGAACTGGCGCTGCTGCACCCGGGTCCGGTCCCGCCGCAGATCACCCGTGCCCTGGAGCGGATCGCAGCGGAGTCGGCCCGCATGGGCGAGATGGTGGACGATCTGCTGCTGCTGGCCCGGCTGGACGCGGGCCGCCCTCTGGAGCGGCTGCCCGTCGACCTGACCCGCCTCGTCCTCGACGCGGTGACGGACGCACGGGCCGCAGGCCCCGATCACCGTTGGACGCTGGAGCTGCCCAAGGAGCCGGTGACGGTGACCGGGGACACCCACCGGCTGCACCAGGTGCTGGCCAATCTGCTGGCCAACGCCCGGCTGCACACCCCGGCGGGCACCAAGGTGACCGTCTCACTGGAGGCGGAGGGCGCGGCGGCCGTCCTGAGGGTGCACGACGACGGCCCGGGGATTCCCGGCGAGATCCAGCCGGGTGTCTTCGAACGCTTCACCCGTGCCGACCACCGCCGCCGCCCGGAAAACCGCGGAGGCGGCGCCGGGCTCGGCCTGTCGATCGTGGCGGGGGTGACCGAGGCGCACGGTGGGAGCGTGGGCGTGGACAGCCGCCCGGGTTCGACGACGTTCACGGTGCGGCTGCCCGCCGACCGGGTCAGGAGCGGGTGAGCGCGGTCACCCCGCTCGCCGTCCCGATCGCGATGTGCGGCCGGCGCGCCGGGTCCGCCCACGCCAGGATCCGCCGCATCGCGTCCTGAGGCACGGACACGCACCCGGCGGTCGCCCCCTTGCCGTTGACGTGCAGGAAGATGCCGGCGCCGCGGCCCGGCACCGGTCGGTCGTAGTTGAAGCCGATGACGAAGGCGTAGCCGTACTGCGGGTCGTATGTGATCAGCTGCTCCGACTCGGAGGTGCGGCAGTCCGCCGGAAGGGGCTCGGTCCAGCGGTTGTAGGAGCGGGAGCCGGTGTCCTGGCACCACCAGGAGTTCTGGCGGACCGGGCGGTAGGGGGTCCTGGTCCCCGGGGGCGCGGCCCGGATGCCGAAGGCGTACGGCAGGTCGTACAGGCCCGTCGGGGTGGTGTTCGTGCCCTGCCGGCGTGAGGCGCCCTCGACCAGGCCGCCCGAGCCGAAGCGGGCCGGGGCGGTACCGGCCGGCAGCCAGTGCCCCTCGCGCAGGTCCCACCAGGTGAGAGTCCCGGCCGTCGCGTCCGGGACGGGCGCCTGCGCGGTGATCAGCTGGGTGCCGCCACCGGTGTCCGCCATGAGCGCGGGCAGCGGCGCATCTCCGCCCCGGTCCGGCGCGGCGCCGAGCACGAGGAGGGACAGGGAGACGAGGGCGGCGGCGACACCGGGGCGCATGGCTCAGACCGTAGACGGCGGCAGCGGCAACGGGAGTCCCGGCAGGCCGTCCATACTCCGTTCGATGTGCTCCTTGCCCCGGAAGTAGTCGTTCAGCGAGGCGTCGTCCTCGCGCGCGAACCGCTTGCCGTGCAGATCGCGGTCCTCCTCGTACGTCATGAACGGAACCGCGTAGCCGCAGGTGTCCCGGATGCGTTCGGCCGTGACCACGATGATCGCGCGCAGGCCGTGGGGGGCCGGGTCGATGCCGGGAAAGCGGGCGAGCAGGCCCCGGAAGCGGGGGTCGTCGCGGAAGACCGGCTCGCCGCGGCCGTGCACGCGCACGACGGTGGGCGGGCCCTGGAAGGCGCACCACATCAGGGTGATCCTGCCGTTCTCCCGCAGGTGCGCGATCGTCTCGGCGTTGCTTCCGGCGAAGTCCAGGTAGGCGACGGTGAGTTCGTCGATGACGGCGAAGGAGCCCTTGAGCCCCTTGGGGGAGAGGTTGACCGTGCCGTCGGCGGAGAGTGGAGCGGTGGCGGTGAAGAAGACGGGCTGCGCCTCGATGAACGCGCGCAGTCTGCCGTCTATGCGCTCATAGGTCTTTCCCATGGCTGACGATTATCGGGGAAAGTCTTTCGACCGTCTGAGGAATCGCGGCGGCCGTGTGCCGCCGTCTCCGGCGCCGGCGGTGGCCGCCCCGGCCGGCGTGCGGGGCGGCCACGGCACCTGTCACCTCACTTGGTGAGCGTGCAGGCTGCCAGGGAGTCGAGGCCCTGGGGCTTGGCCGCGGTCCGCCCGATGGCGATGGCGATGCGGTCGATCGTCGCCACGCGCTTGTCCTTGAGGGGGCCGAGGATCGCGTTCTGGACGAAGTTGGGGCCGCCTTGGCCCACGGTGTCGACGAGCCGCTTGTCGGCTTCGGTGATCTGGGTGTTCAGCAGGGTGAGGTTGCGGTCGCCCTCGGCCTGGGCGGAGGCGGGGATCGCGGGCAGCTGCGACCTCACATCCGGGCAGGAGACGGTGCCCGGGGCCGCCAGGGTTCTGGCGCCGTTGCCCTTGGACGTCTCCCCGGCGAGGGCGGAGCCGGCGATCACCGTGCCGGACAGCACCACCGCGGCGGCGCCGCCGATGATCGCCACGCGGCGCCTGTTGTACTTCGGAAGAGCCCTGGACATGACGCTGCCTCACTCGGGTCGGGGGTGACTGCGGTGACGTCACGGCAGCCGGGGCTGCCGTGACGAACGCGGCGCCTGCGTTCGGCGAGAGGTACGGGAAAGCGATTTCGAGCGTTCAACGGGTTCCGCGGCTTTCTTCCGGAGCCGTCTCGGGGCGGCCCGGCCCCGGTTCGGCGCGGCCGCCCCCGGAGGGTCGGATTGACGAACCATGCAGAGTGCTGCATACTCATGCATATCAGCGAATGCACTGTGAGGGAGAAACCCGTGACCGAGCGCGTCGTACTCGCCTATTCCGGCGGTCTGGACACCTCCGTCGCCATCGGCTGGATCGCCGAGGAGACGGGCGCCGAGGTCATCGCCGTTGCCGTGGACGTCGGCCAGGGCGGCGAGGACCTGGACGTCATCCGCAAGCGCGCGCTCGCCTGCGGTGCCGTCGAGGCCGAGGTCGCCGACGCCAAGGATGAATTCGCCGACGAGTACTGCCTCCCGGCGATCAAGGCCAACGCCCTCTACATGGACCGCTACCCGCTGGTGTCCGCGCTGTCCCGGCCGACCATCGTCAAGCACCTCGTCGCCGCCGCCAAGAAGCACGGCGCCGGCACGGTCGCCCACGGCTGCACCGGCAAGGGCAACGACCAGGTCCGCTTCGAGGCCGGCATCGTCGCCCTCGCCCCCGACCTCCAGTGCATCGCCCCGGTCCGTGACTACGCGATGACCCGGGACAAGGCGATCGCGTTCTGCGAGGCGAAGGGCCTCCCGATCGCGACCACCAAGAAGTCCCCGTACTCCATCGACCAGAACGTCTTCGGCCGGGCCATCGAGACCGGCTTCCTCGAGGACATCTGGAACGCCCCGATCGAGGACATCTACGAGTACACCTCGAACCCGGCCGAGCTCCGCGACGCCGACGAGGTGGTCATCACCTTCAAGGAGGGCGTCCCGGTCGCCGTCGACGGCAAGCCCGTCACCGTCCTGCAGGCCATCCAGCAGCTCAACCAGCGCGCGGGCGCCCAGGGCATCGGCCGGATCGACATGGTCGAGGACCGGCTCGTGGGCATCAAGTCCCGCGAGGTGTACGAGGCTCCCGGCGCGATCGCCCTGATCACCGCCCACCAGGAGCTGGAGAACGTCACCGTCGAGCGCGAGCTGGCCCGCTACAAGCGGCAGGTCGAGCAGCGCTGGGGCGAGCTGGTCTACGACGGCCAGTGGTTCTCCCCGCTCAAGCGCGCCCTGGACGGCTTCATCGACGAGGCCAACCAGCACGTCTCCGGCGACGTCCGGATGACCCTGCACGGCGGCCGCGCGGTCGTCACCGGCCGGCGTTCCCAGGAGTCGCTGTACGACTTCAACCTCGCCACCTACGACACCGGCGACACCTTCGACCAGTCCGCGGCCAAGGGCTTCATCGACATCTACAGCCTGTCGTCGAAGATCGCCGCCCAGCGCGACCTCGCCTGAGCCGGCCGGCACCCTCACACGCACTAGGCGGCGTTCGCCCCGTCGCGGCGCCCGGCACGCTCTCCCAGGCTCTTCGAGCAGGGGGCACCGCCACTCGCCGTACCGGCCGAGAGCCCGGGGGCGTCCGGTACGGGGACTTCCGGCCGGCACGCCGAGAGCACGCTCCCCCGCTCTCGGCTCCGCTCGACCCGGGGCCCCACGACGCCGCTCCTTGACGGGCAGACGCTGCCTGCCGGGGCACTAGCCTGACAGCCGCCTCCTCATTGACCGGTGGGGAGGCAGTGGCACATCCAGACCTTCGAGGAGCACAGCAAGTGAGCAGCAACAGCGGTGACGTACGGCTGTGGGGCGCCCGTTTCGGCGACGGACCCGCCGAGGCCCTGGCGAAGCTGTCCGCGTCCGTCCACTTCGACTGGCGGCTCGCGCCGTACGACATCGCCGGTTCCCGGGCCCACGCGCGCGTGCTGCACAAGGCGGGGCTCCTCACGGACGACGAGCTGACCCGTATGCTCGCCGGGCTCGACCGGCTGGAGGCGGACGTGGCCTCGGGCGCGTTCACGGGCACCATCGCCGACGAGGACGTGCACACCGCCCTGGAGCGCGGCCTGCTGGAGCGTCTCGGCCCCGATCTCGGCGGCAAGCTGCGCGCGGGCCGCTCCCGCAACGACCAGATCGCCACCCTCTTCCGCATGTACCTGCGGGACCACGCGCGCACCATCGGCGGCCTGGTCGCGGAACTCCAGGACGCCCTGGTCGGTCTCGCGGAGGCCCACCCCGACGTGGCGATGCCCGGTCGTACCCATCTGCAGCACGCCCAGCCGGTGCTCTTCGCCCACCATGTCCTCGCCCACGTCCAGGCCCTGTCCCGGGACGCCGAGCGGCTGCGCCAGTGGGACGAGCGCACGGCCGTGTCGCCGTACGGGTCGGGCGCGCTCGCGGGCAGCAGCCTCGGCCTCGACCCCGAGGCGGTCGCCGAGGATCTGGGCTTCGAGCACGGCAGCTCGGCCAACTCCATCGACGGCACGGCCTCCCGCGACTTCGTCGCCGAGTTCGCCTTCATCACCGCGATGATCGGCGTCAACCTCTCCCGGATCGCCGAGGAGGTCATCATCTGGAACACGAAGGAGTTCTCCTTCGTCACCCTCCATGACGCCTTCTCCACCGGCTCCTCGATCATGCCGCAGAAGAAGAACCCGGACATCGCGGAGCTGGCGCGCGGCAAGAGCGGCCGCCTGATCGGCAATCTGACGGGACTGCTCGCCACCCTCAAAGCCCTGCCGCTGGCCTACAACCGCGACCTCCAGGAGGACAAGGAGCCGGTCTTCGACTCCATCGACCAGCTGGAGGTCCTGCTCCCGGCCTTCACCGGCATGATGGCCACGCTGACCGTGCACCGCGAGCGCATGGAGGAGCTGGCCCCGGCCGGCTTCTCGCTCGCCACCGACATCGCCGAGTGGCTGGTCAAGCAGGGTGTGCCGTTCCGCGTCGCGCACGAGGTCGCCGGCGAGTGCGTGAAGGCGGCCGAGGCGGAGGGCAAGGAGCTGGACGGGCTCACGGACGAGCAGTTCGCGAAGATCTCCGTCCATCTGACCCCCGAGGTGCGGTCCGTGCTCAACGTCCCGGGCGCCCTCGCCGCCCGCAACGGCCGCGGCGGCACCGCGCCCGAGGCGGTCGCCGTGCAACTGGCCGAGGTGAGGGCGGACGTGGCGGCGCAGCACGCGTGGGCCACAGCGAAGCGGAAGAAGTAGCGCGTCCCGGAGGCGAGGGGCGTCGCGGGTTAGGTTGGTCCCGGCCGAACGGAGCCGACCGAACGGAGCACGCGATGCCCTTCGCACTTCCCCAAGCTCTCGGCTTTGCTCGTGCGGGGGAGACCTCGGCGACGGCTCCCGCCTGCCGCATGGGCCTGGGCCTCGCCGCCGTCGGCCGTCCCGGCTACATCAACCTCGGCCGCGAGCAGGACCTCCCGCCGGTCCGCAGCGTGGACGCCCTGCGCGCCCGTACCCATGAACTCCTGGACGCCGCCTACGCCCAGGGGGTCCGTTACGTCGACGCGGCCCGCTCGTACGGCCGCTCCGAGGAGTTCCTCGCCGACTGGCTGAAGGCCCGTCCCGGCACCGGCGACGTCGTCGTCGGCAGCAAGTGGGGCTACACCTACACCGCCGGCTGGCGCACCGACGCCGATCAGCACGAGGTCAAGGACCACAGCGTCGCCGCGTACGAGCGGCAGCACGCCGAGTCCGCCGCACTGCTCGGCGACCGGCTCGATCTGTACCAGATCCACTCGGTCACCCCGGACAGCCCGGCCCTCACCGACACGGAACTCCACGCCAGGCTCGCCGAGGCCGCGGCCGAGGGCCTCACGATCGGCTTCTCGACCAGCGGCCCGGCACAGGCCGAGGCGATCCGGGCCGCGCTCGCCGTGACGGTCGACGGGGAGCCCCTCTTCCGTACCGTCCAGTCCACGTACAACGTGCTGGAGACCTCGGCCGCCCCGGCGCTCGCCGAGGCCCACGACGCCGGGCTCACGGTGATCGTCAAGGAGGGCATGGCCAATGGGCGGCTGGCCGGCCCCCACGCGCCGGATCCCCTGAAGGCCGTGGCCGCGCGGACGTCTCTCGGCTGCGACGCCGTCGCCCTCGCCGCGATCCTGCGCAGGCCCTGGGCCGGTGTCGTCCTCTCGGGCGCGGCCACCACCGAGCAGCTCGCGTCCAATCTGCACGCCGTCGTCGTCGGCCTCGACGAGGACCAGCTCGCCCGGCTGGAGGACCTCGCTGAGGACCCGCGCGTGTACTGGGAGCGGCGCGGCCGGCTGCCCTGGCGCTGAGAGCGACCGAAAGTGCGACTCGCTGAGAGTCGCGTGATTCTAGTGAGACGCTGGCGTCTCATATGCGCTATCGTTGTCTCATGGCTGTCGATCGAGACCACGTGCTGCGCAGTGCTGCCGCCCTGCTCACCCGGAAATCCACCGCCACCATGGAGGAGGTCGCCAAGGCGGCCGGGATCAGCCGGGCCACGCTGCATCGCCACTTCGCCGGGCGTGACGCGCTGGTACGGGCGCTGGAGGGGCTCGGCATCGCGGAGTGCGAGGCGGCCCTGGACGCCGCACGGCTCGACGACGGCTCGGCCAGGGAGGCCCTGCGCCGCCTCGTGACGGAGGCCGAGCCGGCCGCCGGACTCCTCGCCTTCCTCTACAGCGAGAACCAGCTCTTCGAGGGCGAGGAACAGAACGAGGGGTGGGCCCGGATCGACGCCCGGATCGCCGCGCTGTTCCGGCGCGGCCAGGCGAGCGGCGAGTTCCGGATCGACCTCACCCCGGCATGGCTCACGGACGCGCTCTACGGCCTGATGGCCTCCGGCGCCTGGGCCGTGGCGGAGGGGCGCGTCGCCGCCAAGGACTTCACCTACATGATCGTCGAGCTGTTGCTCGGCGGCGCACTACGAAGAGAGGAACCATGACCAGCACCCTGCGGCGTGGGGAGATCACGCCACGGGCGGAGAGGCGTCCGGGCCGCTGGCTCGCGCTGTCCGTCCTGGTGCTCGCCGTGCTGCTGGTGGCCGTGGACGCGACCGTCCTCGGCCTCGCCACCCCGTACATCAGCGAGGACCTGAAGCCGTCGGGAACCCAGCTGCTGTGGATCGGCGACGTCTACTCGTTCGTGATCGCGGGCCTGCTCGTGACCATGGGCAGCCTCGGCGACCGCATCGGCCGCAAGCGCGTCCTGCTCGGCGGGGCCACGGCCTTCGGCCTGATATCGGTCCTCAACGCCTACGCCTCGACTGCGGAGTCGATGATCCTGGCGCGGGCGCTGCTGGGTGTCGCGGGCGCCACCCTGATGCCCGCCACGCTGGCGCTGATCCGCAACCTCTTCCACGACCCGCGCGAACGCAGCCTCGCCGTCGGCATCTGGGGCGCCACCGCCTCGGCCGGCACGGCCGTCGGGCCGATCGCCGGCGGCTTCCTGCTCGAACACTTCTGGTGGGGCTCGGTCTTCCTGATCAACCTGCCTGTGATGGCCGTCCTCGTCCTCGTCGGCATCAGAACGCTGCCCGAGTCCCGCAACCCGAACCCCGGCCCCTGGGACCTGCCCGGCGTGGTCCTCTCGCTCGTCGGCGTGGTCGGCCTCGTCTACGCGGTCAAGGAGGCGGCCGCGCACGGGGTGTCCCGGCCGGCCGCGGCGGCCGGCGTCATCGGCGCCGCCGCGCTGTACGGCTTCGTGCGCCGCCAGCTGACTTTGCCGGTACCGCTGCTGGACATGCGGCTGTTCCGCCACCGCGGCTTCAGCGGTGCCGTGCTCGCCGACCTGCTGACCGTCCTAGGCCTGTCCGGGCTGGTCTTCTTCCTCTCGCAGTACCTGCAACTGGTGCAGGGCAGGCCGCCCTTCGAAGCCGGCCTCGCCGAAGTGCCCGCCGCCGTCGGCGCGGTGGCGGCGGGCATGGCCGCGGGCCCGGTGGCCCGGCGGTTCTCGGTGCGTGCCGCGGTCTCCGGCGGGCTCGCCGCGGTGGGCCTGGCGCTGGCCTCGCTCACCCTGCTCGACCGGTCCACCGGCTACCCGTTGATCGGGACCGCGCTGCTGGTCGTGGGCATCGGCGCGGGTCTGTCGTTCACGGTGACCGCGGACGTCATCCTGTCCAGCGTGCCCAGGGAACAGGCGGGCGCCGCCTCCGCCGTGTCCGAGACGGCGTACGAGCTCGGCGCGGCCCTCGGCATCGCCCTGCTCGGCTCGATCGTGACCGGTGTCTACCGTGGCTTCACCGGCCCGTCCGGCACCCCCGCCGCGGCGCACGAATCGCTGGGCGGCGCGGTCAAGGCGGCATCGGGCATGCCCTCGGACACCGCCCGGGCCCTCCTGGAGCCGGCCCGTGCGGCGTTCGTCGACGGACTCACGCTCGCGACGGCGGTCGGCGCGGCGGTCCTGCTGGCCACGTCGGCCGCCGCGTGGTTCCTGCTGCGCGGACAGCGCCTGGAGGACGCGAGGCGCGCGCCCCGCTAGGGGCGCGGGACCGCGACCGGGCAGCGACCGGCGGCGGGCGGGCCCGTGGGCCCCCGCTACGCCGCCTTCGCCTTCGTGGCGTACATGTCCACGTACTCCTGCCCCGACAGCCGCATGACCTCGGTCATCACGGAGTCGGTCACCGCGCGCAGCACATACCGGTCGCGGTCCATTCCCTCGTACCGGGAGAACTCCATCGCCTCGCCGAAGCGCACGGTGACCCGCCCGGGGCGGGGCATGCCGCGGCCGCCGGGCTGCAGCTTGTCGGTGCCGATCATCGCGAACGGGACGACGGGGGCACCGGTCATCAGGGTGAGGCGGGCGATGCCCGTGCGGCCGCGGTACAGGCGGCCGTCGGGGGAACGGGTGCCCTCCGGATAGATCCCGAAGACCTTGCCCTCTTCCAGGATCCGGCGGCCGGTCATCAGCGCGGCCACTCCGCCGTTCGCGCCGTCCCGGTCGACCGGGATCATCCCGACCCCCGTGAAGAACCAGGCCATGGCCCGTCCCTTGAGGCCCTTGCCGGTGACGTACTCGTCCTTGCCGATGAAGAAGACCTGCCGCTTGGTCACCAGCGGCAGCACGATCGAGTCGATGAACGTCAGATGGTTGCCCGCCAGGATGACGGGACCGTCGCCCGGGATGTGCTCCGCGCCCTCCACCCGTGGGCGGAACATCAGGCGCATGATCGGTCCGAGCACTGCCTTGATGAGCACGAAGCGGGACAACGGGCCCTCCGGTGTCAAGGGATTGCGGTGTGAGTCTGTGCAGGTGAGGACGATACTCGCGGTGCCCGGGGTGGCGCACATCGGGTTCACGCGGCGGATTCGTGTCGTGGACGACTGTTTACCTGCGGTTGCCGTGTGCCGCACGCCCGTCACCCGCCGGACGGGTGTGACGCACATCGCGCCCGGCGGATGACGGGCCGTCAATTCCGGTGCTCCGCGCGCCCTCAGCCCCACACCCGTCAGGACGGCCTCCGTCCGCCGTGCGTTCCCACGTCCGTCTCCCGGCCGTCTCCCGGCCGTCTCCCGGCCGTCACCCGTCCGCACCTACGATCGACCCGCTTCTACACGGGTGGCGGGAGGAGTCTCATGGGGACGCGGGAGTCGTACGAGCAGGGGCGGGGGACGGGCAGGCGGGCCCTGCTCGGCGCGGCGGTGCTCGGCGCGGGGGGAGCGGTCCTCGGGCTGCCCGGCGCCGCGCACGCGGACGCGCGGCACGGGGGCGGCGGGCTGAAGAGCCTGCCCGTCCCGACGGTCATCGGGCACCGCGGGGCGAGCGGCTACCGGCCGGAGCACACCTTCGGCTCCTACGAACTGGCCCTCGACCTGGGTGCCGACATCGTGGAGGCCGGTGACCTGGTGCCCACCAAGGACGGCCATCTCGTGTGCCGGCACGAGCCGGAGATCGGCGGGACCACCGACGTCGCCGACCACCCGGAGTTCGCCGGCCGCAGGACCACCAAGGTCCTGGACGGCGTGTCCACCACCGGCTGGTTCACCGAGGACTTCACGCTGGCCGAGCTGAAGACCCTGCGCGCCGTCGAGCGCATCCCGGCCGCCCGCCAGCACAACACGGTCTACGACGGCCGCTGGGAGATCCCCACCTTCGAAGAGGTCCTGCGGTGGCAGGACGAGCAGACCCGCAGGCGCGGCCGGCAGGTGTGGATCTACCCCGAGACCAAGCACCCCACCTACTTCCGCAAGCTGGGCCTCGGCCTGGAGGAGCGGCTCACCCGGATCCTGCGCCGGCACGGCAAGGACGGCAAGGACTCGCCGGTCATCATCCAGTCCTTCGAACCCAGCAGCATCCAGCGCCTGAACAAGCTCGTCGGCAATCCGCTCGTGGTGCTCCTGTCCTCCGCCGGCAGCCGCCCCTGGGACTTCGTCGAGGCGGGCGACCCGCGCACGGTCGCCGACCTCATCACCCCGAAGGGCCTTGAGCAGATCGCGTCGTACGCCCAGGGCATCGGCCCGACCCTCGACCTGGTCATCCCGAGGGACGCGCAGGGCAACCTCACCGAGCCGTCCACGCTCGTCGCCGACGCACACGCCGCGGGCCTGATCCTGCACCCGTGGACCATGAGGAACGAGAACACCTTCCTGCCCGCGGACTTCAGGAAGGGCACCGACCCGACCGCGTACGGGGATGTCTTCGGGGCCTTCGCGACGTACTTCGCGACCGGCATCGACGGGGTCTTCACCGACAACGCCGACACCGGGCTGCTCGCCCGCGAGGACTTCCTGCGCGGCTGAGGAGTCAACGTGCGACGCGGACAACCCGGTTGGGGTGATGCGCGGCCGCTTCGGCAACCCGTCGCCGGGGCGGCCGCGTCCCGCCGCATATGACCCACGAGATGCTCACGGCCCTGCACCCGTTGCTCGCTGCCGAAGCCTCGGCCGAGGCGCACGGGTCCGGGATGGAGCCGAGCGACCTGGAACAGGCGGTGTGGCTGCGGTTCCTGGAGCGGCTCGAGACCGAGGGGCCGCCCGTCGACCCGCAGGAGTGGCTGCGGCGGACCGTCCGCTGCGAGGCGCGCCGCGGCCGGCGCACAGCCCGCCTCGAACTGCCGTACGGCAGCGAGCCCGCCGACGACACGGGGTCCGGGCCGGAGCAGCAGGCGCTCTTGGCGGCCCGCCGCCGGGCTCTGTACGCGGCGGTGCGCCGGCTCCCCGGCCGCTGCCCTCGCCTGATGGCGGCGCTGCTGTCCCCGCGGGACCTGACCTATCGGGAGATCGCGGGGGAGTTGGGTATCTCACAGGGCAGTCTTGGCCCGGAACGCTCCAAATGCCTTGGATGTCTGCGTCGGTTGCTCGCGGTGGAGGTTGCGGTCCGTGAACCGCGGGGATAGGAGTGGGGAACGACAGGCGATCAGGTGAGCGGGAGGCGTGCGCACATGGGCATGAGCGTGACCATCTCTGTGGCGACCGAGCAGGATGCCGAGCAGATCTTCAGGCTGCAGTACCTGTGCTTCCAGAGCGAGGCCGCGCTGTACGGCAACTACCGCATCGACCCGCTCGTCCAGACCCTCGACTCGGTCCGTGCAGAGGTCGCCTCGGACTGCGTCTTCGTGGCCCGGCTCGGCGACGAGGTGGTCGGCTCGGTCCGCGGGAGCGTGACCGAGGACGGCGCGGCCTGCATCGGGAGGCTCTGCGTCCACCCCCGGCTGCAGGGGCACGGCATCGGCGCCCGCCTGCTGCGCGCGGCGGAGGCGGCGCTGGTGGAGGAGCGCGGCGCGAAGAAGTTCCGCCTCACCACGGGCCACCGCAGCGAGGGCAGCCTCCGTCTGTACCGCCGCGTCGGCTACGAGACGGTCGGCACGTCCCAGGGCGACGACGGCGTCCCCATGATCGTCCTGGAGAAGCAGGTCCCGGCGGGATCGTACGCCGCGACGGCCTAGGTCCTGTCTGGAGTTCGGATCACGAGTGTGGTGCGATGCTTCGGAGCCAGAGCATCGCACCACACAGGTGCAG